>JAGVYY010000030.1 GCA_018303005.1 Candidatus Woesearchaeota archaeon | reverse complement strand
CTAATAATCAATGTCCTGCTTGTAATGTTGTAGGAAGGATTATAATTGATTTTATGAATTTAATATGCGCAAAATGCAATGGTATAGGTTATATTCTAACAAAAAAATTGGTATAATAAAAAACGCATAGAAAATAATAATTCAGTAGTGTTTAATAAGCATAAAACAAAACAATCATAACTTGTCTCTAGTATTATCCAAATTTCTCAATGAGTAATATTTTATACAAAGAAAAAACAAGAGTGATAAACAAAGAAAAAGGAACAATAACAGAATAATTCCCCACAAAAAGAGAGATAAAAGCCAGAAATCCAGAGAGTAAATAAGCAAAAAATATAACCAGGTACAATACAAAAAAAGGCAGAAAAAGATAGATTTTTCTAAAGGATTTCTTGATCATCTCAGTTTCAGGATTGATATAAAAGATGAATGCAATATACCAGAACACAAAGGTAAGTATTCCATAAAATATATTCCTAAAAGAGTTTGCTAAGAACAAGACAAGAAAAACATAAGCAGGTATACTTATCAAGGAAAACTTAAGGAAAAACCTCTTGCTTCTTTTCTTGATTATACTCCATGTCATTCCCTGGATAAATACATACAACAGGTAAAACAAGAGAGGGGATATAACAAAAGCATAGATAAATGCCTTATTCGCATTCTTCTCCAGACTTGTCATTAATACACTAACATCCTGTATGTTTGAAGTTCCAATGCTCTCTATATTTCCCTGTATAACCTGCAAAGATCCAACATAACTGATCAGATTTTGTCTTATGAACAATATCAAACCTATAAGCACTGCAACAAATAAAATATCCAAAACAAAAATTTTCAAGAATTTTTTCTTTAAGGAATTTTTTTCCATCTTATGTATTCTCCATTTACATCTCTTATAAATCCGTTATAGTACAATAAAAACTTGAAAATAAGTAATCTCATCATTTTAAATTGAATCATTTTTATTTTTTACTTGAACATTTTGTAATATTCCTTTTTCTTCTATAGTTTTTCTTCTCCCTGGATTCGATAAGCAGTCTCCAGGTTTATAATTTTTATTTTTATAATCCATATCATAGAGTAAAATACAAAAAGCTTCTTTAGAAAGGTCAATAATTACATTTCCATGCGGAACAAGTCTTCCTTTTCTGAGTTCAAAAGGTCCTTTATCAGTCACAGTAACATCAACAGATCTTAAAGCATCAGATTCCTGATCTATATATGAAACTTGTAAAGTCGCACCACAGCCAAATTCTTTACTATTCACAGCAGCAGTAAGTTGGTTATTACTAAAAAATTTAAAATTTTTATTTTTTAATTTATTTCCGCAGGCAACAGGTCTGCCTTCTAGTTTTTCCGGATAAAAAGATGCCTTGCCATTTATTTTATTGCCTGAATCTTGAATATTATCAATGATAGTAAATAAATCATCGCTATTTGTATAGGCGCATTTTTTGTTTAAATCATCATACATACTGGCTCCATTGGATAAATCAATTATCTGATTCTTACAGTCATCATCTATAGAAATAATTGGACAAGCCTCTTGAACCTGTCTTCCAGTAAGTAAACCGGGATCATATATCACACTGCCAGATGCAGTAGAACATTCTTCTCGAGAATTTAAATTTAACGCAGCAACAGCATCACCGGCAGTAGTTAATACATCAGATGGATTATTCTGAATTGGGTTCAGAGTTGTAGTAGTTATTAACAATAAACCAATATTTTCAATAAATTTTTTAATTTCACCAAATTTTACTTGTCCATGTTCTATTCTCAAAGTAGATCCTCTAGTATTAACGTTAATCAGGATAATCTCATCATCATCTGAAGAGTCTTGTCCATTCTGTATATTGTTTAGTAATATAAGAACACCGTTTAAAAAGTTATTTTTTTCCTTGCTCATTTTGTTAAATATGTCCTTATAGGAATCATCCTTAATCAGCTGGTCAATATACTCAGTTACAGACTTATATCCATTTAGTCCTTTAGTAGACCAGACCCATTGTCCATTTTCAAATTTAAAGATTATGTTCGGTTCATCAAAGAATGCATCTTCTTCATATTCAAATTCTATTTTTGTTGGATCAGTGTTGGAAAATGTTTCACTAATCTTGTCCTTAAATGTTTGTGCATTTGTCGGGATCGCAAGTACGCCAAAGTCATATAAGTTCTTGAATGATTTAGTCAGAGCCTTGAGATTATCAAGTTTATCACTGCCATGTTCAAAATTGATAAGCGAACTGCTTTTATATTTTATTTCCAGCTTATTATCTTTAAAATAATCATTTCTCCGGATAAATTCCAAGAAAGAATTAATCCCTTGTTTGAAATCCTTTTTCTTTAACTTGTTGATTACCTCATATCCATTGCTGTTCAATAATTTTGTATAATCAATATCATCCAAAATATCAGCATATTCAGTCTTACCAATAGTTTTCCATTGCCATTTTCCATTAAAGAACTTGAAAGATAATCTGGGGATTCCCTCTCCAATATGTTCAAACTCAAAATTTCCTTCATAAACATCAAATTTAATAGTGAAATATTCACCACTATCCCTGTTAGGTTTTTCATCTGTTCTTATTGCAAGTGCCTTAAATCCAGGACATTCAACAAACGATCTTTTGGAAACCTCTGCAGGAGTTTTAAAAGGCTTTCCACAGCCAATGTCCACCTTATCATCACTATAAAAAACATTAAAACTTAAATCCTGAGGACCAACAAGAACACTAGTTGGTTGGTCTGGTTGAAGGATTGGTACATCAAAAGGATTAGTGTAAACACCAGTATCAGGTCCATTAAAAACAAAAATAAAATCCTTGATTACAAATTCTTCGTCTTTCGAAAAGCCTGAACAAGTCCACAAATAGCCATTGTCCTCTTTTTTGCATTTCCCGTTAATTGTTCCACGAATTTCATTAGGATTTATTCCACTACTATTATCTTGCTGTGTTCCTTGATTATTGTTAGGTTCTTGTATATTTCCATTATTGTCTGTCAGAGTAATTGGATTACTCCTGCTTACAATCAATTTGATGCTACCTCGTACAAATTTATATTTAAAATCATTATTTCCATCTTTATCGATATCATACACATATTCTTTATCAAACGCAACAGAACCAGAGGCAATAACAACATCATTGAATTTTACAGTTTTAATCTGGCCATTTTCATTTATAACAGTCATGAAATATTTTTCATTCTCAAATTTAACCATAAATTCGTTTAATCCATCTTTAACAACCAGCTCTTGGCAAACATTAATTATATCCAAATCACAATTGATGGATTTTGTCTTTAAGATTGTAATTTCCCTGTCAATCCATAATTTCATCTCATTGATTTCATTTCTCAAATACCTGACTTCACCCTGTCCAGAATCAGTGACAATATTCAGATTAGCAAGTTTGCCGTCTGTTTCATCTAATGTCTCTTTAAGTCTTTTTATATCATCTTCATTAAGGAAATCAACTACTGAAGGAGATTCTCTTTTAAAGTATGAAATGAAATTTTCTCTTCCCTTTAATAATTTTAATTCAGCTATTGAAATAAGATTCTTTGCAGTTGATATATCGCCAAAATCTTTCTTGATATTTTCAGTGTCAACAGTTCTTGCCTGTATTATCCTTTCAAATTCATCAGGTTTGCCCTTAGAAATGGTCTGAATATCTTCAACAGCCTTTTCTTCAAGAAAATCAGCGCTTATGCTGTCCTTGATGCTTTGCAGATTTATCCAACAGCTTCCAGCATCAGCCCCACTTATCTTATCAATACCGCAACTGCCAACTACCTTCCAATCCTCTTCTCTTCCTGTACCTTTTCCAGGATTTAAAGCACCACATTTTCTTTCGATACCATTTGAAAAAGCTCCGAACTTTTGTTCGGCATAATTATAATCAGTGCCTGCTTCTCTCCTAGACTGTCTTGAAGTTACAACATCCCCGCTGAAAGCACCGCTTCCTCTTACAGCATTATATGCATAAATACTAGTCTGTCCTTCCTTATAACCCTCGCTATAAGTACTAGTACATTGCTCAGATGTTTCAATATTCTTGAGAGCTTGGCTGCTTGCAACATAATCACTCAGTATATTTAATCCAAAATCAGTGCTTACCTTCCCAAAATTGCAATTAGGAGGGTTTTGATTTATCTGAATGCATATCTTGCTATATCCGCTAGGCAGAACAAGATCAATGTTTTCTACAGCAGCTTCTCCTGAATTCAACCTTTTTTTCTGGGGATTTGTAATATAATTAATACCCAGTTCAGGATCCTGTAAAAAAATACTGTATTCAATAAATCCTCTGTTAAATAAATCGATATTATTATCTCCGGCATATACATGATAAAAAATTGAATATGCACTGGTCTTAACTCTTTTTGTGCTATATACTTTTTCATCAAACCATGCAGTATATTGCACTGGATTTTCAGGTTTTCCTAGCTTGTTGAATATATCTCCTCCTGGGACAGAAGAAAATATAGCTCTCCTGCATATTGTAGTACCAACATCATTTACATCATATGCCCTGAAAACTGTCAATGAATTCTTTGCATAATCATTTACAAAAAAGCTTGCAGTATCCTTGGCATTCTTATAATTATCTGCAAAGTCCAGATATTCTCCTCCATTATTATCTCCTGTTCCTCCTGTGAATATATGCTTGACATCAAAAATAGCGCCTGATGTAACCAAAGGTGCTATATTCTTCCAGACAAACTCACACAAGTAAACTCCTGTTATTTTGTCGCACAGCCCAACACTTCTATCTTGATCTCTGGCAGTCTTTAAGCATTGTCCATATGCATTAAAAGTACTTTCAAGATTCTTTAAACCTGCACTTATACCAGTCAGGCAAACAGTTCCTCTGGGTAATCCTAAAATTGCACTGCCGACAATTCCTGTCTGGATTGGATTATCAATATGCACTTTTCCCTTTAAGTCAAATCTCGAACTTGGACAGACAACAGGGTCGCAAAACGTATACAATGTTTTACATTCAGGGATAGACATGAAAAACTCGCATTGCTGGGATTGTTTGTTCACAGCATTTCCAGTTAATACTTTTATATCCTCAGATCCTATTCTAAGATTTTTGGCATTGCAGTTCTTTACTAAATCAAAATTCTTTGGTCTTATAAAGTTTGCAGCAGCAATATACTCTGGATCATTCGGATTAGTGAACACAACAACTATCTTATCAGATCTGTCATTCATCATAACTCCGTCTCCGGCATTGATAACAACAATCCTCATGGGTTCATTGTTTAATGTGTAATCTCCCGGTTGTATCTCCAGATAATTTCCTTCATTTCCATTATAAGGATATGGTATTGCTGTAATCTTGCAATTATCAACCCGGATTTGTTTGTTTGAGATATAATTTCCAAATCCATCTCTGTCAACAATATTCCTAATCGAAATTTGATCTATTTTATTATCACTGTTCACATCAGCATTAGCAGTTCTGGTAACAGGATTATAGTTAGTTGCAGGAACAGGCTTCCCGTTTAAATCTAAGACAGTATACAAATTCCCTGTTTTTGTGATTTGGTCAACATAGTAAACAGAATTTGACTGGACAACTCTTGATCTATCAAAAGCCAATATCTGTTCATCGCTCATAGCATTAATCAAATTATCATCTAATCTCAATGATTGTTTGTTAGCCACAAGGTCACTCTTTATCGTTTTAACCTTCTCCTGATTGCTGTTTATTTGTTTTAATCTTTCTGCAAAATTATGTTTAGAGACTTCGTTAGTCATGCTATTACTTAAAAGATCTTGTATTTCCTGGTCAGATAAATCTCTTAAGGCATTTTCATTAATCTTCTCATTTCCCAGAACAATATCTTGGCCTTCAACACCGATAACTCCTGCCTGTTTTAAGAGGTCTTCTCTATAAGCTCTTATACTTTCTTGTTTATTAACATCATTAGGTGCAATTTTCCCTACATTCTTGCGATATTCAGAAAATTTATCCAGATTTTCAGTTACTTTCTTAACGCTTTCTTCAATATCATTCTGATTTTTTTGCAAACAACCTATCTTATCAGCCTCATTAGCGCATTGATTGTTCAGATAACTCTGGACAACATTCTCTCTTGCTATTAACCTGTTTTTTGCACCAAAACCGTTTTTAATAGTGTAATAAGTACCTAAAACAAAACAGATTTTGCTGAGCCATGTTATTATTGTATCAATCTTGCCTGAGATTGTATGGAGTTTCTTTGCTATGTCCTCTGCTCTTTTTATATTGCTCTCAATCTTTTCTGGGCTTAATTGTATTCCTCTCTTCTCAATCGGCAGGTGTATAGTAAACTCAGTGCTAGATCTTGCTAAGTTTGAATTGGGAATTATCATTACTTTCGCTTCCTTGCTAGACTTTGCATTTATTTCTATCAATCTTGCTATAAATCTTGTATTGTCAACACCATTAATTGTGATGTCAGCTCCTTTTTTAAGCTCTAATGGTCTATAAGGATAGTTCTTCTGTACAAGTTCTACACTGTCCTCAAGAATCTTATTGACCTTGTATTCAGTATTCTCAATATCATCATTAAAATGATACAAACTTGCAATCGGAACATCATTTGTAGTTTGTCTTATAGATATCTTGGCATTCGCATTCTGGTCAGGTTTTACTTGATCAATATTCTCTAAGGTCACGCTGACCCTATCATCTGAGAAACTGGCTCTGCTAACATCCCAGTTGCCCATTAATTCAATCTCTTGTATTCCTTGTTCAGTCACAGGTATTGCAGCAGCATAATCAGGATAATCATGCAAAAGCTTCCTATAATAGAAAGCAGCTTCACTGTTTATTCCTAAATCCTCATAAATTCTTCCAGTCCTATACAATGATTTGGCAGCAATTTGATTTCCTTTAGCATCTGAACCATAAGAATCTTTTTCATCAGGATACTGCTCAATTATTCTTCTATATTCCTGGATTACATCATTGAAATTGTTTATAGAACCATCATTCAATGATTCAATCTTTCTTAAAGTAATGGCCCCTGTTACAGTATTAGCATTATTTCCGGTATTTCTATTAGCTCCTGCATTAGCATTAACTTCTGTAATCATAATATTGCTTGACTTATAATATGAAGCATAAGAATTGATTTTTGTTGGATAGCTTATGATTTCATTAACTTTATTTTGTTTTTTTCCATCGGTATTAAAATAAGGAGAATTTCTATAAAAGCTTATTGAGTTTAACAAATCAACATTAATCTTTTCCTTAACCTGTTCCCATGTGGGGTTATCAATGCCTGTATTAATTATAGCCTTATCTATAGTGCCTTCTCCCCCGTTGTACGAAGCCAAGGCAAAATTGATTTTTTCATTTTTACCTTCATATCTGTTCAGCAAAACATTCAGATATTTTATACCAGCATTTATACTTTTTTCACCATTTGTTCTTTCATCTAGATCATCACAGTTAGCATTATTACATAGATTGTATTGAAAAGCTGTAGAACTACAGAATTGCATCAGGCCGAGACAGCCAGTTTTGCTACCAACATCCTCTATACCTCTGGATTCCACTGCAATAACCCCCATTACCAATTCCTTGGTTAAAGCTCTATTAACAGATGTTGTTGGTGATTTAATATCTTTGATAGCATTGTCCACCGTTGTTCCCCACTTGTTTTTTACATTATTAGCAATGTTATCATCTGCACCAGCGATACTGCCAATATCAGGTCTAGTCAAATTATTATCAGCAGTTGCTGGTATTGTTGTCTCAGTAACTCTTGCAGCCCCAACACTTTCTTTAATCAGCTCTTTCCTCTCAAGTGTTTTTTTATTTTTTAATACGACTTTCTGCCTGACAATTAACTGTCCGCTTTGATCATCAAAAAAATTCTCAGATGTTATCTCATCTATAATCCAGAAGCTTCCGGAATAAAGCTGCTCGCCTTTGCTTAAAACAACCTTGTCACCATTGATATTGAATATTGCCCTGTCTCCTTTATCTCTGATATCAGTCAGCTGAATCTTAAAATTGCCAAGATTATTGCTCAAAATCCCAAATCCAGGACGTAATGATAAAACCTGTGATGTTCCACCTTCCTGTAATTGAATATTATTCTGTATTAATCTGTTTCTTCCAGCAAATACACTGAATGTGGCAGAATTAGCACTTATATCTCCCAATCCTATAGCGCCCTGACCTTTCCAGAACAACTTCTTATTATCATTGATGTCAAGAACAATATCCTCCTGTGTAATCCCAAAACCAGTATTCAGGTCATATCCAAGATCAGCGCCCATCTCTATAGTAAGTTCTTCTAAGAAAGCATTTTTCCTTGGTATCAGTTTAGTCCATGCATCATCCTTGCTCTTTAAGATTAAGCTTTTTGCCTGATCATTAAGGATTTTAATTGTTTCAATTTCACTTATGTTATTTAATGTATCTCCTAATATTCCAATAATCTCATCTTTTTTGAATTTGGGAAGGTCAGAAAATGTAATTGTATCTTCAAGAGGCAGATGTTCTCTAGGCAATGGCTTAAGATAAACAACGACAAAACCCAAATCATCCAGTCCAGGTATTTCAGGTGGAAAATATCTTGTGCCTGCAATAAACAAGGATTTAGCATTTGCATGCTCCGGCTTGCTTTTTACATCTTTTACAAAAACCCTGCCGTTTTTTATCAATGGTTCAAGGTTTGGATCAATTGAATATCCCTTTAAATTGACAAAGACAGGCACGATTCTTCCCTCGCCAAGCAAGTTATCAGTCAAAACAGTAGGTTCATAATTGTCAACCTGAATCACAATAGGCGAATATTCCCGGTTCTGTAAATTCATATTTTGCCCAGGAATTTGAGAGCTTATATCTCCAAAAGTAGGTCTATTTAAATCACTGCTTCCTGAAACCTGAGCAAAAACAACAGCACTATCAATAGTTGACATTAGCATAACAATTATCAAAAACAAAGCAATTCCTCTTATTTTTTTATTTGTCATTTTATCTCTGAAAGTCATATGTTCCAAAAGTAAGGTTTGAAAATGTTCTCTCCATGCTGTCATAGCTGTTAGGTACACCTAATGTACTGGTATCAATAACTAATTCTGTCTTATCTTGTAAATCAAATTGTGTGGCAAACATTGTAAACTTGCTTCTGCCAATAACAACACTGTCAAGATTAAGGTCATCAAGCTGAACATCAGCACACTCTTCTTTTTTAAACCCCATAAAGCTCAAAATACTACCTCTGGGGATCTTAACACATTGTTTCTTCTTTTCGCCTTTGATAACAAAATTCCCTTTTTTTGAGATAGTAACAGAAACATCATAATCTCCTTTAATTAAATCAGCATTTTTTATATCAGGATAATTTATACTGCTTGAAAATTCTCCATCTAAGATATTGAATGATATTAAAGCTTCTTCTTCACTTCCTAACTCAAGACCATTATTCAAGACTTTAATCGGTTTGTTATATATTTTTTTGAGGTTAACAGAAATCTCTCCAGGATTGTCTGTAGAAAATTCAGCCTTTCCGGTATAGTATTCCTCTTTGTTTGCAAGAACAAAGCCATTAAAGCAGTTAGGGAATTTTTCTTTCAGTACACCATTTTCAGTTTTTCCGATATCACATACAAAACCAGAACATTGATAGCTTACTCCAGCACCATCAATAGGCTTATTCATTTCATCTAACACAGAAACAGAGATTTCATTAATTCTGTTATTGCAAAATCTGTCATTTAATCCTGTTTCCGGATAATCTGTGATTATTATATTTTCTCTCGGTTGATTGTTTTTTAGAATTACTTGCATAGCATACTGGAAAGTATTTCCACTATCATCGCTTACACTGATTAATACTGGATATCTTACACTATACACATAATTGTAATACTGCAGACATAAAAGGCTTAAGAAAGGATTCCTGTTTCCTCCAGCTGTATTGCTTGTTCTCAGGATGTTTCCTTCTTTTGGATTTACATCTAGATAAGTCGGAAAATTCTCAGAATAGAGGAAATTAATACTCACATCATCTGATTTTATGTTGGTCATGACATTTTTCCATAGATAAAATTTATCGCTTTGATCGTATTTTGTTCCATCAACCTTGAACTGTGGTATATTAGCTGCCATTATTTTCCTGAAATCTCTGTAAATATCCTGATAGTTCCATGTTTTTGCAGAACAGCTAAACTCAAGCCCATATATCGGAATCTCATCCTTGTAAAGGCTCATGATATCAAATGTTTTATCTTCAAAGAACAGATTTCTGTTTTCAGCATCAAATGTATTCTTTGCGATTTTGTACATTCTCCCAAGATTCGAATCAATCGCAAGATTAATAGATTCAATTCTTTGATCCAGTCCCTTATAGCTTATGTCAAATGAGGTTTTTATTTTTACTATCACAGAATTATCTCCTATCATAACATCTGTTTTTGTATTCTTAAAATTTGAAATTTCATAATCCTGGAAAAAAGTTGTATTTGCCAGGCAGGAGTTTATATTGTCATTTAGGTATTCACCAAGTTCAATCTCCATCTCTTTTAGCTTAGGGATTTCAGTTCTTTTAATCCCATTGTTAGTCTCATAAAACCAATATGGAACTTTTAGTGCACCATTTCCAAAAACATCCAGGTTCCTTGAAAAAGGCAGCATGGGATTGATAGGTTCATCATTCAGCAGAACCTTGATATATCCTGCCTGAAGACTCATTTTCAGGATTCCGTCTTGAGTCAAATCATTTAAGCAGCTGTCAAGATATGACTTGACAGGCTTTATAGCTTCATTGAGGATTTGTTCATTTTCTTGTTGGTCAACATCATATCTAAAGATATAACTTCTGAAGCTAAATATCACTACTAAAACAGCAACTATTACAATTCCAAGAACAATCAAGATAGTAGCTTGCCCTTTTTTTTCACTCATTTGTCCTCTTTTGCCCTCTTCTTTATAAGGTCCATTATCTCGCTATTTATATCTTTCTTTAATTTTGATTTAAATCTTTCCCACAATTGTTCATCCTCTATAAGAAGGAGGTATTTTTTCATTCATCTTTTAAAATAAAAGCTAATATTTAAAGCTTTCTTAGTTACTTACTAAGTAAGTTAGTTACTAATAATCAATAAAATACAAGCATATAACACAATAATGGCTTAGAAAAGAAATTTCATATAAAGAATAGGGAATCATATCAGGATTGTAGACGTTAAGTGTTCTTCAAGAATTTTTCATTGTATAAGTAAGAGTAATAAAATGGGCCCAGCAGGACTTGCACCTGCGGTTTTCACCACGTTTACCCAAAATTCAGCTTTTACTGAATTTTACAAGGTGACGTCATAGCTATTGTCTACAGCCTTCTTTTGCTAGCTTTTTTTTAAAAGAAAAGCTATTCTAGACCATGGGCCCTGTATAACTGTTAGAAATTAGATCTTTAAAAATATTTATATAACTATATATTCATGAAATATTTATGAATTATAAAAGGATAGAACAAGAATTGCACAATAGAACTAAAAAGGATAAAGAAGTGCTAGCTATTTTTAGATATGGTTCTTACGCTAGAAAAGAGAATTATAGAGATATTGATATTTGTTAGTATTAGATAAAGAACATCCAAATTTATATATGTCAAAAAAAAAGATTACAATATTTAAAAGAAATGCCTGATTTGATTGATTTGGAGATATTTCAGCAATTGCCAGTTTATATAAGAATTAGAATATTAAAAAAGGTAAGATTATCTTTTGTAAAAATGGAAAAAAAATATATGAAACAGCTTTTCAAACAATAAAAGAGTTTAATATATATGAAAAGGTGTATAATATGTATCTGGAAAATATTGAAAATAGATAAAAAAGGATATTGTCAAAAATTGATGAATTAGATTCTCATTTAGATGAGTTTGATGATATTAAACCAAAAGGTTTCGAAGAATATGAATCTTCAATAAAAGACAAAAGAGCATGTGAAAGATTATTGCAAATCTCAATAGAAACAGTTCTTGATATTTGTAACATTATAGTTTCCAATTTAAAACTTGGAGTACCTTAGATGAAGATGAAATTTTTAAGGAGTTATCAGGTAAGAAGGTTATATCTAAGGACATGGAAAATATATTATCGGGTATGAAAAGCTTTAGAAATATTCTAGTCCATAAATATGGAGAAATAGATGGCGAATTAGTATTTGAAGATTTGTCTAATTTAGAAGATTTTGAAAAATTTAAAGAAGAAATACTAAAATTTATGAAATCTAAATAAAAATAAGCCTCAAGCCGGATTCGCACCGGCGACCTATACAGCAATTTTTCAATTTCTGCTGACATGCTCAGTTACAAGGCAGTTAAGCTTATTTTTGCTCTGGCTAACTGAGCTATTGAGGCATTATAGTTAAAAAGTTAAGAAATACGCATCTTTAAATACATTTTGTCAGGATAGTATCTTGTCAATACAAATCAAGTCAAACAACTTAATATTTTATTTAGCCAACTCCATGATTCTAATCTCTGCAACGTCCAACGGATAAATCCTTTTCATATTGTTCTTCAGTTCCTTCTGTAGCTTGTAATTAATTAAATCAAAAACTAACTCGTCATAGGAAATTTTTGATATGTACTTGTTCAGAAATTCTCTTGCACTTAATCTTAGGTTGCTTAAAATGCTCTTCTTAACCTTATTCTTGGTTATAAGCAAAGGTTTTACAATTACAGATAAGTTATCTTTAGTCTTATAGACAAGAGAATCATCCACCCTGTCTTTTCCTAGTTTAACAACTCTTCTTACAAATGCCGGCAGTATTTGATAGCCATTGAGCTTTGTATATGCTTTCTTGTCTTTGATTTCATTTATAACCAGCTTTATCCTGACATTCTGTGTCCTGGCATCATTAGTCAATGCAGCAAGATTACTATACAAAACTCTTCCTACCAAACTATCTTCATTAAAGCATATTGTCTCTCCTATTAAAGATTCATTAAACTCTTTGCTTGCAAGTATGTCAAACCATTCCTTTTTCCTCTTGCTCAGTTTTTCTTGTTTTAACTCTGCCATTTGATTAGGATTTAAATTGATAACATTTAAAATACTTATCTTTGGGCCATTTCCATGCTATTTAAAACCTTTGTCGCTCTGTCAATGAACAATTTTTCTTCATCCCTTTTTATTAATCCACCACAAGCCTGTTTATGCCCTCCTAAAGTCCCATAATCTGGTGCAATCTGCATCAACACCTCTCTTAAATCAATGTCAACTTTCCCGCTTATCCTAGCACTTATCTTGATACTATCCTCTCTATAAGCCATACCTATCAGGACCATATTGCCAAGATTATTGTTTTTAGACAAAATAGTCATCAAAGTTCCAATAATAGTGTCCCTGATATTATCCTTGGCATTTATTATGATGTAACAATCACTTTTAGGAAAATCATTGATATTGTCATAATAGTAATTTAAAGCATTGATAATCTCAATTCGATAGCTCTTTAGCAATTCCTCAGCCTTAGATCTGATATTTTTGTTTCCGAAGCACAAACCAACTCCGATTGAAAAAGCATCCATTCTTCCGCAGCAGTTTAAAACAGTGCTAAACTCTCTTGCATCTTTTATAATACTATCATCTTCTTCGTCTTTCAGCAAATACAGGTCTCCGATTACATCATCAGGGTCTTTTTCTATCCCCATTCTTTTCATAATAATTCCAGCAATCAATCTTTGCATCTCTTCTTTGTCAAGATCAGTTAGCTTCCTGTAATGTTTTCCATTATTGATGTCTATGCCTAACTCATTCAAGAAATTGACAGCACCATCTTCCTGTCCGGAAACACCAGGAATAAATGGATCGCTGCTGTACTGCAATACTTTATGTATCGCTCTTGACTGATATCCAAAAAGCTTTAATCCTTTTTTAATCTCTATCTTACCGCTGTTTATAGCATCTTGTAATATTATGCTGTTTAATCCCTTGTTTAAGCATTGTAAATCTCCGATAGCCCCTATCAAGGCAAGATATGACAAATCAACATTTCTTTTGTTTAAGAACTTTATAAATAAATAAACAACACCAGCGCCTGAAACATAATTATAGTCATTTTCATTTATTAGTTTTGGGTTTATATGTACAATATTCTGACTATCCAAGGCAAAGTCATTTTTATCAATCTCATGATGATCAAGGATAAAGATATTTTTATCTTTGAAGTGTTTTTTTATTTTACCAAGATATCCTGATCCTAGATCAGTGAAGATAAAAGTCTCATAATCCTCTTTTGCAAGATCTTCGATTGTCTTGTCATCTAATTGCTTAACATTGCTTGCAACAAATTTATATTCATCTCTGCTTAATGCTATTATTAAAATAGAACCGCTTGTTAAACCATCAGCATCATTGTGTGTTATTATCCTTAACGGCTTATTCTTATTTAGAACCAAAAATTTATCAGATCCATTTTTTATTAGATTATCCATCTTAGCTTACTATCAATTTTGCTTTTTCTCTGTCATATTTCCAATTTTTTGGCAGTTTATCAGTTCTTTTATAATACTTGATTAAGCTGTTAATCTTGCTTTCTGTCAGCATAAGCCCTCTCTTGGCAAAATTATCATTTTTGTTTTCTTCCATATGCTTCATGATATTTATCTGTTTTTTGATTAAAAACTGTAAGTCTTCAGGTAATTCGCTCAATAGATTATTTTTTTCCAAAATATCATTCATTTTTTTATTTAGCACTCTGCTTACATTTGGAATGCCATAGGTATCTCTTAAAACCAAGCCGACTTGACTTCCTGTTTTCCCAGATTTGGCTATCTTGACTATAAGCTGTTCAATCTCTTCTTCACTATATCTCAACCAGCTTATCTTACTCTTTGTGAAGGGTTTTTTACTCCCTGATTTTCCCCTGGCCCTGGAATGCATCTTTGCCATTCTGATCTATCGCTTCTCCAAAATATCTAAAAATAATTTAATATACATAACTGTACTTGGATCATATATAAACATATTTAAAATATAATCATCATTTTCTTCTCGATTGTCAGGTTTTATTTTGACTTTCTGCAGATTCATTAAAAAATCAGTTTCAGCATTCCTAAATGCAAAGCCTTCTATTCTTTTAGTGAAGTCAACAGATCTAATCTTAAGTTTTTCTCTGAAAAAAACCTCTTCTCCAATATCATAGAAAGCGACACCATATCTAGACTGATCTCCTGGATAATATCCATCAATAATAACACCATTTAATCCACTGTCAACATAAGGTAAGCCTGGATTTTCATTTAATCTGATAGTTGTGTTACAGTCTCCAAAATCCAAAGTTGATATGGTATTAAAATATTCTACACTCATTTTGAAATTCCTACCTAGAACTCAGCTAGGTATAAGCAAGCCATAAACCGACCTATCCTAACCATCCTAAAAATGGAATAGATTTATAAAAGTTGCTAATTCCTATGGAAAAGCTTAAACTCTGTAAACAATATCATTTTGTCTTGCTATATCAATAATCTTAATACCCACATCACTTCCTTTTTTAGCTTCATCTACTGATTTATGTTCAATCTGCATACTCTCAACTCTTTGCTCAAAATTTGTTTTCTCTCCTTTAATCAGTATTCTGTCGCCTAATCTCAGTTTATCATTCAGTTTTATTGCTGCAACGCTTATATTTGGGTAGTAAGCAAATACCTTGCCTATTGCCACAGGCTTTTTTGTCAAAGCTTTTCTTATAACTCTTCTTGCTGTTTTTACCTTGCTTCTCCTTACTATTTTAGCAATCTTTCTTTTTCTAGCAACTCTTATTTTTGCCTTTTTCCTCTTAACAGTTTTTCCCCTATTTTTCATGATTAAGATAATAATTTTCTAGTATAAAAAATTAACTAGTCCCGGGAGGATTCGAACCTCCGTCAATGGCTTTCTTCAAGCCCCAAAGGCCACTTTAAGGACTTTAAGTTATCCTTGACCAATGTCCTCCACAATCTAGACGACGGGACTATCCAGATATAGAAACAAAAATACCTTAAAAAACTTTGCATATTTGAAAATTATTTTATGCTTTTATACATTTAGAAGTATATTCATCAAAGCTAAAGCAGATCTCTTTAGGTTTATTTAATGAAAAAATATAATTAGAATAATGTTCAATTCAAAAGTTCTGATGTAATATAAAAAAAGGAATTAATTCTTTTACTGAAGTATTATTGCCACATCAGTTTATCTGACCTTTCTTTGCTTAATTGTGGCTCATTTATTTTTGTGGATAGATTTGCTGAAAATTTTTTGTTCTTATCTCGTCTATCTGCTCTTGTGTAGCTTCATAATCAGAAAACCTTGATTCAGGATTAATTCCATAGATTATTGATGGATTTCCTACACCATAAAATTGTATGTTAATAGATTTAACAACACACCCAAAAGAATAAGTCTCTCCAATCACTCTATAAATAGCATCTCCTCTTTCTGAGCTAACAAAATTTTTGCCCACTAGAATATCTAATTCTTTTGCCTGTTGCTCTTTACCTTTTAGTTTAGCCTCTTCTAAATATTGGGACACTGTTTTCATACTAATCATATTAAAAATGTTATTTTTAAGGATTATTATAATTCAGAGGATAGATTTAGGTTCGGAATTCTAAATTTTATTAAGCCTTTTCAGAGAATATAACAAGAATAAATAATATATATACATATATATATTATTTATATTTCCCTCTTCTTTCAACCTTATCAAGTCTTTCAATTATTTTACTATAGTTCTTGCTTTTTCTATAACCCTCTAAAACATTATCAAAACATTCCTCAGCATACAGATAATGTTTTGCATTCAATGCTTGTTTCAATAAATGCAAATCAACCGCCTTATCCTCTACTCTATCAGAAATAAAGCTTAAGCCAAAATCAATAAAATATACTTTCTTATTAAAAAGAACCATATTGCTTGTTGTTAAATCTTGGTGTATAATATTATTATCGTGCAATACTGCTATTTCATTACCAATATAAAAAAAAATTTCTTTTTTTTCTTCTTCATTCAAATCATTTAATAAGTCTCTCAATAATTTTCCATTAATAAATTCCATTTTAATCTTCATGCCGATTTCATCAACATTAAAAAGAGATGGGACATTAATTATAGAACTGCACTTGTCTAAAATTTTAGCCTCACTTCTAGTCCTGTATAATCTCAATTTTTTATCAATATCTTTAATCCTGTAGCTCTTAGAAATCCTTTCCTTTATTATACTGTTACCATCCAAAAAAATCTTCGCCTCCGCTCCCTGCTTCAAAAGTTTCATTTTATATTATTCTTCAAACAAATTTAATATTTGAGCTATAATTACAACAAGAAAATAAATGTCATATATAAAGAATTCAATTAAGTCATAACCTTTAGAAAAGCCATATAATACCAATACCAGAGTTAATATAAATGCAATCGCATTCAACGCATCCTTAATTTTAATCATATTAAAATCCTTGCAATATTTTGTATATCAGAAGTATCAATGCGATTATGCCAAGGGTAATACCAATAACACCCAAAGCATTTAGAATTTTATTTTTAGTAGATTTTTCCATTCTATTATTATACTTAATAAGTTTATAAGAATAACGATTATAAAGCGAAAATCTATATCTTAAATCCAGGTATTTTACCCTTGAATTTCCTGGCCAATTTTTCAGGATTTCCACCCATCATTTTCATTAATTTTTTACTCTGTCTATACTGTTTAATCAATTCTTTAACTTCACCAGTACTAGTTCCAGAGCCTTTAGCGATTCTTTCTGTTCTAGATCCATCAATCAGTTCGGGATTCTCTAATTCTTTTTTATTGCAGCTGTCAATAATGTATTTCCATCGCTTTAATTTATCTTCTTGTACGCTTAACATCTCTTTAGGCAGCTTTAATTGCCCAAATCCAGGAATCATTTCCATTAATTTGCTAAACGATCCCATTTTACTCATATTCTCCATCTGCTCATACAAATCTATTAAGTTAAATTCACCCTTCAAAAATTTCTTCTCTAAATCTTTAGCACCTTCTTCAGTTATAGCTTCTTTAGCCTTTTCCAACAAAGCCTCTAAATCTCCCATTCCGAGTAATCTAGAAACAAAACCCTTAGGATTAAAAGATTCTAAATCATCAACCTTTTCCCCAACACCAATAAAAACAATTGGAGCTTTTGTAGCGCTACATGCAGTTAGTGAACCTCCACCCCTAGCAGTTCCATCTAATTTAGTAACAATAACCCCTGTAATGTTACAAGATTCATGAAAAGCCTCAGCTTGCTTCTGAGCAGTCTGTCCAATATCAGCACTAATAACTAATAATCTTTCATCAGGTTTTATTCTATTATTTAGCTCTTTAATCTCTTTTATCAAATCTGAACTTAAAGCATCTCTCCCGGCTGTATCAATTAATAAAATATCAAATTTTGAAAATTCTTTTTCATATTTTTCATATATCTTTAAAGCACTTTTTTCTTTTTTATCAATAAAAACAGGAATATTAATAACTTCACAACCTTGTTTTAATTGTTCTGGAGCAGCAGGTCTATGAATATCTAAACCAATGGCAGCAACTTTATATCCTCTTTTCATATAATACTTAGCAACCTTAGAAATTGAAGTTGTTTTACCACTACCATATAATCCAACAAACATAATCTTAAATGGTTTTTTATTTAATACATTAATTTCACTTTTCTCTTTTCCAAGAAAAAAAACTAATTCCTCATAAACAATATTAACTAAATGTTCTTTCTTAGTTAAGCCTCTTGGAGTTTCCTCTTTTAATGCTCTTTCTTTAATTTGTCTAGTTAAATTAAAAACCAGTTGTACATTAACATCTGCAGAAAGTAAAGCCCTTTGCAATTCTTTAATCAGCTCGTCGATTAGACTTTCATCTACAAAGATACTTTTAGCTACTTTCCTTAACGTTTCTGTTAATTTCTCTCCTAAATTATCTAATACCATATATTTAAATATAAAGAATTAATTTATAAAATATACTAAATCTAATGAGATTCACTTCATTCGTAACGAAATGGAAACGATGGATAAAAAACGCATGGCTGAGGGAAATTATGACACAAGTCGTGGGTTTAAGGCAACCATAAGTCAAAAAGAGCTTCAAGCATTTGAGGAAAGAAAAAATAAAATATTAAATGAATTAAAAGTAAAAATATTAGCAATAATTTGGGAAGCACAAAAAAAGGTATATTGGATCAATTCTAGTTAATAATAATTTTTATTAGTTCGGTAAATCTTTAGAAGATGGAAATCTGATTAAGAAGTAATCTTACGGCCTGTAACAGCAGGCACAATAACTCTACCACTTAAAAATTTCTCCAAAGGACCTTCTGCAAGTTCCATGTTCAATAATGTTAGCCGACCATTACCAAGCATTCTCATCGGTGCTATTGTAACAACACACTCAAAATTATCTGGAGGCATAACATAAGGCATATTAATACGAGTTGCAGTAGGTGCTAATTCCAAAGCCTCACAGGCGATATATACTCCAATATTTGGATTTTGTGCCAGCATATACAATGCCTCTTCAACATTCATAGAGTTGGAAATTCCTGGATTATCAATTTTTGGTTCATGCAATTCTGAACGAAGATCTCGAAAGTCTAAATATGCATCCAGATTATAAGACCTTTCTATTTGGTTCGCATGTTTCATCCTGTTGAAAATATAAGAATAGTAATCTTTCTCTAAGAACACTGCATTTCCGTATGTTTTTACCATTTCATTAACTGCATCTTCAATTGAATGATTACTTGGTATTTTAACAGTAGGATTTACAATCCCGCTTTTAGAAATGTCAGAGGTATAATCTAAAATTGCATCATTCATTGTTGCACGTATAATATTAAAATCTGTAGCAAATTGGGGGAATAATCTCTGTATATAACCCAGATATTTGTTATTATAGTTATATAATATCATTAATTCAGGAGTCACTTCTTGCATATTGAACTTATAAGTATCTTTAGCATGGTTATAACCACTAGATAATCCCGTTCCTAATCCTAAAAGGCCTAATAAAGTACCGGCTGCTATATTATTAAAATCTCGTCTTGTACATACATCTTTTGCCATAATAAACGTGAAAGATAATCCTTTATAAATATTTGTATTTTTACTATTATAAAATGGGTAAGTATTATGTGATCTTTTTTTGGGCATAAAACCCAAGCACATAACTCAAAGCATGGCTCGCTCTTAATGGCTTCTTTAGTTCTGGTGTTAAATGAACACAATAATCTAATTTGTCCCTTGAATCTTGTGTTAGCCCAAACTTCTCATCTCCAAATACCAAAGCAATTCTTCTACTTTGATTTAAAATATCGGACAATTTTTTTTCACTTAAATTAGCGTTTTTAGAAAACCCAACTAAGACAAAATTTTTAGGAAAATCTTTAACAATACTAATCTCCATTTTCTCATAAGGAATTCCCTTAGTCATCTTTTTAGCTTTATTAAATAAAAATTGAAACTTATCATTATTTTCATCTATAATGTACAATGAAATCTTAAATATCCAGCATAACCTTAAAAAATCGGATATTTCAATAACAGAACCCGGTTTCTCAAGTATAACAATAAACCTGCTTAAATCAGAATCCAAAATTTCCTTTTTATTCATTAAGCATATCCTATAAAATATTCTATTGCTTTCCTTTTTAAATTCAGTATAAATATTTATCTCAGCATTTTGCTCTTTAAAATACATATCTTCTTTCTTTAATAAACTATTAATCCTTTTGATGATACTTTTACTGGAAATAGGAATTTTGCTTAAAAATTTAGTTCTGACAAAAAAACTCTTTCCCATAATCTTTTTAACAAAATCCAGGATATCTTTATTAAATTCTTGATAATTTCTTAATTCTCTAAAATCAACACCAATGGTATAAATATCATTTATTTCCTGTATCTTCCTTAAATTATTAATATCAGTATTACACTCCAAGACCAATCGTTTATTATCTTCATTAACATTTCCGAATTTTCTTAATTTTTCTATAAGAAGATTTTTATCTAAATCAAATCTATTTAAAGTTAGTAAATATTTCATCTTAAAAATAAAAAAAGAAATAAGCTATTTAAGCTTTTTTAAAAATAAATTATTATTTTTTACCCATGATCCTAAACATGTTTGTTCCGCAATTTACACAAACACCTTTCATAGCCTTTCTACCGTTCTTCATAGTAGTTTCTTTAGCATCTTTCATCTCACGTTCAACACGGCATTTCATACAACGGGCCTTTACCATCTGATCATCCTCCCATTTAATTTATTTATATATCAATCCTTATAAATAAAAACACTCAAAGTTTCTTATTAAATCTTTCTATGTTAGACAGTATCTCTGATGGATAGGAAATGAAGGTTCAGAGAAACTCTAAAAGTATATCTTTTAGATTAAAAAGTTCGCTTAATATTGCAAATTTGTTAAAAATAATCAAAATTGTGTTAAATTCATCCAAAAACTACTCTCCATTATTTGGTAACTAAAACTCATCGGAGATACTCGTTAGATTCTGTTAAGTTAATTAATGGAAATGAAGGATAAATTTATTGGATAATGACTAAAATCCAATATTTTTCAAAATTTCAACTTTATTGAATTCTTTAAGGTCCGATAATGATTGGCCTACACCTAAAAAAATAATAGGTTTTTTTGTAATATAAGACATAGAAACAACAGCACCACCTTTCTCATCAACATCAGCCTTAGTAAGTATTATTCCATCTATCCCTACGATTTTATTAAAAGTTTGAGCTTGTAATACTGAATCATTTCCTGTAAGTGCTTCACCAACAAAAATTTTTAAATCTGGTTTAGTAACTCTTATTATTTTTCTTACCTCTTCCATCAAATTTTGGTTACTGTGCTGCCTACCTGCAGTATCAATTAAAACAGTATCTATATTATGAGCTTGAGAAAATTTTATAGCATCGAATGCAACTGATGAAGGATCAGCTTTATAGTCTTTAGCTATAACCTTAACATTTAACCTGTCGCCCCATTCTTGAAGCTGTTGGATAGATCCTGCCCTGAATGTGTCTGAAGCAGCAAAAACAACAGATTTTTTATGTTTTTTTAGATAATACGCTACCTTAGCAATTGAAGTCGTTTTTCCTGACCCATTCTGACCTAGAAAACATATAACAAATGGTTTTTCTTGTTTGCCATCAATATTTTTAATTAAATCAATATTTTTAAAACTTAAAATCTCATCAATAGATTCTCTTAAAGAATTATCAATTATTTTCTCAATTTCGTTTCTCTTCAAGGGAACATTAACCAAATCCATCTTCAAATCTTCCTTGATTTTATCAACAACTTCAACAGCAACATTATTTTCCAGTAAGACCAACTCTAAATCAGAAAAAAATTCATCGAATTCTCCATCATTTAATTTTCTTGTTAGAATTTTTTCTTTAACTTTGGCAAAAAATCCTTTTTTCTCGGCCTCTTCTTTTTTTTTTCCTTTTTTATATTCTAATTTTAATTCTTCCTTTTTTTCTTCTTTTATCTCAATTTCCTCTTTTTCTTCACTAATCTCAACAGATTTTTCTATTAAAATCTCTTTAATCTCCTCTTTAGGAACCTCTTTACCTTCTTCTTCAGTTTTTTTGCTGAATCTTTCTACAGTTTCTCTCAGTTTCTTCTTTAAAAATCCAAACATATAACAAGTAATAAAACAAAACAATATATACTTTTCTAATACAATAAGATTTATTAATTAAGACTGAGTAAGTCAGAAGACAAAAAATGTGGTATGCTGCATTCGGTTGGAAAGAGAATCCATTTTCTATAAAGACTAACACAAGACTTTTTGGTTTGGACAGTAAAAAGACTGAATTGATTAACTACATTTTAAGCAGTGACATATGCTTTCTTAATGGCCCCACAGGAGTGGGCAAATCATCGTTAATGAAGCTTATTGAAAAGGAGTTAAAGAACCATAAAGTAATATATCTGGATGCTGCAGAAGTAGACGAAGGATTCAGCATAACAAAATATCTCCAGAAATCCAATAATATATGGAATAAGCTTGCTGGAAAGAAGTTCCCTGATAATGTTGTAATTTTGCTGGATGAAAGTCAGGAATGCGATGCTGATCTGGTTAAGGCATTAAAGCTTCATTGGGATCATGACAACATAAAAAGCATAGTGATAACCCAAATAAACCCAAACCTAGATGGTTTCTCAGAAAGCTTCAAATCAAGGATTGGGAACAGGATAGTGAAAATTGACAGAATACCGAAATCAGACGCTTTTAATCTGGTAGATTTTAGGACAAAAAACAAGAGTCCGTTTGAGAACCCTGCTGTAGAGGCAATAATAGAGTATTCTGATTATAACCCAAGGAAAATTCTCGAGACTTGTGAAATAATATGTGGAAAACTATACAAAAAGAAAACAAAAAATATAAATGTAAGTGATGTGAAAAATGTCCTTAAGCAGTTTGATAATAAAGAAGCAAAGGACTTAAACAACAAGGAAATTGAAAAGAAAAACAAAACAGCAGAAATACAAATTGAGACTAACTTAAAATTAAGTCCTATGGAGAAAAAAATCTTAGATGGGTTAAAATCAGAAGATAAGACAGCACAGCAGCTAGCAGGAACATTAAGCACAACAGAAGGCTCGGTTGGAAAGCAACTGAGTAAATTGATGAAGAAAAAAATGATAAAGATAACTGACCCGGAAAGACCGAAAAGATATGGTATTATCAATCAAAATACTCTTTGATTAGAATAGTTGCATAGCTTCCCTTAGGTAGCCTAAATGAAATTGTTTGTTTGAATTTACCATTGTTCTGCTCATCTCCAGAATATTCTATGGTTTTGAACCCTTTTACATCAGCTAAAATATTCCTGTATACGGTTTCTTCAATAAGTTCAGGCATCTCTCTGATAAGAAAATCCGCTCTCTTTATACCCAGCTCTTTCATAACACAATTGTAATACTTTAAAAATCTCTTATCGATTTCAGCATCAAATCCTACAAGAGGCAGCTTAAAGTTCTTGATTCTCTTATCAACAAAAGTATACATTCCCAAAGAGTATTTTACATTCTTAATTTCTTTATATTTATCCTTAAGATAAGATGACAAAACCTGATTAAAAATATACCCTTGGACTGAATGAATGTAAAATCTTAATAGTCTCCTGTTTTTTCTTCTGAAGTGATTTAAGTCATTAGCTTTAAAGAGCCCGGCAACATCATCAAATCTTCTCTGCAGAATTAGTGTTCCTGTTTCAACATTGTTCTTGGAAAATCTTTGTTCATCAAAGTAATTTATGATAAAGCAAGGTTTTATGGGGCATTTCTGGTCTAGGTTTCTTACAGTAATTACAAATTCATTGCTGTCGTGACTTCCTAAATTTATTCTTCTATTGCCGAAACCGATAAATTTTAGTGAAATATTATGAAATTCAAAATCTCTTTTCTCACCAAGGTTATGTATACTGATATATTGCTCAGTAATTGCCTTCTTGTCTTTATTGCCTGAAAAACCAATCTGTTTGGCATTTAATCCGATCTTGTTGCAGATAATCTTTATAGCATCACTAGTAGTAAGATTTTTTTTCTTCAGTAAGAAATAAGAGAAATCTCCATTATCATTTGTCTTAATATCGAAAATCTCTTTTACATAAAAATCTTCAGGCATGGATTTTATCTTGATCATGAAGAGATACCCTTAAATGAGTTATATAAACATTATTAATTCTTATAATAAAATTATTATATCTAAAGAAATTGAGAAAAGAGCATGGAAGAGGAATTTTCAATAGAGCATATATACGATGTATTAAGAAAAGAACGCCTATATTCCAACCTACAGGAAATAGACAAGGGGTTCTTCATAGAAGTAGCCAGGTTTATTAAACAGCAAGAAGATACAATAAGGCAGACAGATGATATAAAAGAATCATCAAAGCAGGAAAAGCAGTTAGAGAGCATAAAAAAAGTGATAAAAGAGATATATGAAAAACGTGAACTGAAGATAATACAGTTAGCCCTATCAAATATAAAAACAAATGTGCATCAGAATATTTCCCAACTACTTGACGAAGAAAAGGAATTGTATAACTCTATTGTAGAAGACTTAGATTGTTACAGATCTTCAATATTGGAAAATATCAACAAAGGAATGGCACCAGAGCTAAAACCAAAAGAAATAAAAACTGATAATATTCAACTTAAGACAATAAGATTTGTGGAACCTCTGTCCAGGTTCATAGGAACAGATTTAAATGTTTATGGCCCCTTTAAAAAAGAATATATCGCTAATCTTCCATTAGACATAGCAGATTACCTTATAAAGAATAATAAAGCAGAAGAAATATGAAATATCCAAAACAAGTCAAACGTTATTGTCCACATTGTAAAAAGCACTCCACTCAGAAAGTAAGTGAAGTGAAGGGAAAAGAAAGGGGTTCATTAAAGCACGGTTCTATCAGGAGGGCTCAAAAAAGAGGCAGAGGCATGGGTTTTGGAAATAAGGGAAAATGGGGCTCAAAGCCTGCAATAAGTAAGTTTAAAATGACAGGTGCAAAAACATCAAAGAAAACAAACCTTAAATTCACATGCGACATATGTAAAAAGGCAAATATCCAAGGTCATGGGTTTAGAACAAAAAAATTAGTGTTTGAGCAATAAAATGGGACGAGAACTGACAATAAAGAAACCATCAAGCAAATTTATCAAAGTACGGTGTAGCAAGTGCAAGAATGAGCAGATAATATTTGGGAAATCATCCACTAAAATAAACTGCTTGGTTTGCAGTACAAACTTGGCAATGCCAAGTGGTGGAAAATCAAAAATCAAGGCCAGGATCCTGGAAGTTCTTGAATAGGATAATTTATTTTGTTGCATGACAAACAATTTCTTACAAAAAGTTAGCTTTCTGAAGCTATGTCGTTGTGGAAACAAAAAATGCCTAAAATCGTTTATCATCTGCGAACTTAAGAAAGGTAAGTAAATACCAAAAATCAAAACATTTATAATAATATTTCAGATTTATTCATATATGATAACGAGGTTCATAGATGTACAAAAATAAGGAATTTCCAGAAGAAGATGAAATAATAGTCTGTACTGTTAAGAAGATACTATACGATTCTATCTTTGTTGACCTAGATCAGTATATGCATGATGGCCTGATCCATATCTCGGAAATAGCTCCGGGAAGAATAAGAAACATACGAGATTATGTTAGAGATGGGAAAAAAATAGTCTGTAAGGTCCTTAGAGTTGACAAAAATAAGAACAATATTGAGCTGTCTTTAAGAAGAGTTTCTCAAGCGCAAAGAATAAACAAAAACAAAGAATACAAGCAAGAGCTAAAATCAGAGAAGTTGCTTGATCTCGCAGCCAAAAAGCTGAAGATTAGCCTTGATGATCTCTATAAAAAAGCAGGTTCGCAGATAGTGGATTCATTCGGTTCTCTCACAGATTGTTTTAACAGAATTGTGTCAGATAGTTATAACATCGAAAAGCTAGGTATAGAGAAGAAAATAGCAGAATCAATTACCTCAATAGTAAAAGAAAAGGTAAAACTACAAGAAGTAACAATATCAGGCATCTTCAGCCTAGAAAGCAGAGCAAGCAACGGTATAGAAATAATAAAAAAAACATTATCTTATATAAGCTCACTGGCAAAAAATTGCAAGATAAAAATAACATATCTTGGCGCACCAAAATATAAAATATCAATAACATCTAACAATTACAAGACAGCAGAAAACATTATGAAAGAGATATCAGAATCAACGATAAAATACATAAAGAAACTAAATGGAGAAGGATCTTTTACAAGAAACAAATAAGTCCAGCTAAAATATTATTTATGCACAGCACTGTAATAGGCAAGGTAGAACAAAAACATGAAAACTGAGATCTTAAAATGCAGCAAATGTAATGTTTACACCTTAAAAAAGAAATGTGGCTCTTGCGCTTCTGAAACAATATCATCAAAACCTGGAAAATGGTCTCCTTTGGACAGATACGGTCATTTAAGGCTTTTATACAAGAAAAAGTACATAAAAGGCTAAACATTTATAAATCATTCTTACTCCTTATTAATCAATGACAACAAAAATAAAACAGATCTCAAAAGCAAAGATCAACAACCCTATACTGATAGAAGGCCTTCCAGGCATTGGAAATGTAGGCAAAATAGCTGCGGATTTTTTAGTCGACAGCCTCAATGCCAAGAAAATATATGAGATACATTCTTATGGTTTTCCTCACTCAGTCTTCATCAACGATGAAAACCTGGTTGATCTACCAAAGATAGAGATCTACCATAAACCAAGACCAAAGAACGATATCCTGATAATGGCCGGAGACATTCAGCCATTAGATGAAAAATCCTGCTACGAATTCTGTGATGCAGTCTTAGACATACTGCAGCAGCATAACACAAAAGAAATAATCACTTTAGGAGGTATTGGTTTGCCGAAAATACCAAAGAACCCAAAAGTGTACTGTACAGCAAATGAGAAGCCAATAATAGAAAAATACAGGACAAAAGAGCTTGACTCAAACATATTCGGCGTTGTAGGTCCTATCATCGGTGTTACAGGGTTATTAGTCGGCCTGGCTTCGCAAAGGAAAATCCCTGCCATAGCTATATTGGCGCAGACATATTCGCATCCGACTTATCTTGGAATAAAAGGAGCCAAGGAGATCTTAGACATAATAAACAAAAAATTAAACCTGAAGCTGGATCTGGAAGCCTTGAATGAAGAGATAAAAGACATTGAAAAGGAAGTATCCCTCAAGTCTCATGAGTTTGAAAAAATACAGAAGACATTGAAGAAAGGATTGCCTCAAAAAACAGATATAAGCTATATAGGATAAAATTGATTTTAAATTACATTAGGAATAGTAATATAAATCTTGTTATAATCAGCAAAATATGAGACTCTATAGATTAAACGAAATAGGTGATGAATATGGTATTGACTATAATGTACATTATTTGACAACAAATAATAGAGTACCAATTGAAAAAATTATTGAATTCTGGTTAAATTTCGAAGAGCGTTTAATAGATAACGGACTGCTATTAAATGTAGATAAAGATTATTTAAAATTATTATTAAAAGATTTAACAAAAACTACGCCAGCATATCTAGAAAAAGGACAAGGGATAGAAACAATTGAAAGAGAGGCAATAAGGTACATACATAATCTTGGAGATATTACAGAACAAGAATTAGCAACATTAGAAAAATTTGAAATTCCAGTAATAAAGATGACAGATAAGTATTAATAAAAGTTATATCAGCAACATGAACAATTTGGAAATAATTACAGAATTTGGCACTTTTGTTTTGATAGGTGGTGTTGCAACTGCTCATGTAATATTACCATTTGCTGGATTTCTTGATTGCTGGAATGCAAGAAGTTATCAAAAAAATTTGAAAAAGAATTAAATCTAAAAGAAGCTTATCAATTAAATGACACAAGAGATTTAGCATTATCAAGAGTAGGTATATTAAGTACAATAACAGAGGATATAAGACAAAGAACAAATTATGAAGATGAAGAAATATTTCCTGTGCTAGAAAGTTATATGCCGAAAATATCTGCACAATCAAACTTCTTTGCAACTGATATTAAGGAAACAAATGCATATAATCAATTCTTAAGAGATGAACGAACAAAAGAGTGGCTAACAGATCGAGCATATGTTATGTCAGATAGAGAATACTATTTAAGAACAAATCCATTGGGTTTATTAATTGGTTTTTATTATTTAGTCGGTAGAGCTATTTCACAATCGGTAAAAAAAGGGGAATTAACATATAAAGAAAAGGCTGTAGAAAGTATAGTATCACCCTTTTTTTATTGATGTTTAAAACTGATTTAAATTTTTCTGCACATTTATTTTTTCTTTATTCTCTAAAGAAATTTTTCCATAAACACCATCAATATCTAGTAACATTTATATATAAGTTAATAGGTGATATTAATATGACCTCCTCTCACACCCTAAAGGGTGGAGTTTCCAGTGAGGGTTAAGCCATGGTGCTTTTCCTGATTTTGAATATAGGAAGTTGTCTTCTCAATATCTGAGAAGCCAATGCTTGATGCAAACTTCCCTCTGC
>JAGVYY010000045.1 GCA_018303005.1 Candidatus Woesearchaeota archaeon | reverse complement strand
AAAAAATATTTTTTTTGAGTTGCATTAAAAAGAAAATATGAGTAGAATTTTTAAAAACAATGAATTAAATTTTAGTTTACCATTTTAACTTGATTTAGTGTTACATATGTTAAAACATCTTGTTTATAAATCTTTTGATAGTTTTGTTCATATATTCTTGGATGGTTTTATGAATACAAAACACATTTCTGAAGAACATGAAGAGATTTACATTGATAAGAATGGATATGAAAGATATAAAAATTCCGACATGCTTGTCCATAGAAAGATAGCTTATGATTTTATATTCGTTAAAAATAGAGATAAATATTTTCTTGGATATGCAGAATACGTTGTTCATCATAAGAATGAAAATAAAAGAAACAATAATATTGATAATCTTGAGATACTTACGCAAGAAGAACATAAAAAATTGCATGAAATAAATAAAAACAAGAATCTAGAGTATTTGTTCTATAAAAAATAAAAAATTTTATTTTAATGAAAGATATATCTTTAGTTTTTTTCTTTAAAGTTCTGAGAGAACAACATAGATTTCTTAACAGAAATAATTATTTTTTCTGTAAAAATTATGTGGTTACTTTGCTGATGAAAAGGAATTCAATAAACTTTCTTGTTCTAATTTTTTAAGCTACAGAACTTGCATTCCCTGCTCGCTTCTGGCTCTTTTTCTGAAAGAAGGATGTTTATTGCTTGTTTGAATACTTTTTCCCCTCTTATTGGGTCTGTTTCAATTTTAATTAATTTTGTGTCAAAGATAACTTCTCCTGTTTCATTTATTCTACTTGGATAGTAGAACAACAAGTAAGTGTAATCTTCAGTTTCATAATTATTCTTTCTTAATAAGAAATTATACAAATCCATTTGTGTAACATAATACTCATGAGTATCTTCTTTTACAGGATATCCTCTTGTTTTATAATCAAGAACTATTAATTTTCTATCTTTAACAAGGATATTGTCTATAGCGCCATGAAGAATGATGTTTGACTCTTTGTCGAGAAATTCTATCCCCTTGAGGTTGTTTCTCCATATCCTAAGCTTTTCCTTGTCGTTAAACAGCTTGCATCCATCTTTGGCGCAGTCTTGCTCTCTTAATTCAGGCGGTAATTGACCTTGCTCCATGAACCTGTCAAAATGCTCTTTAAGGATTTTGTCCATTCCACTTGGCAAAGAAGGAAATGGCGTTTCAGGCCTTTTTTCTTTTTTTATTGTCTGGAGCCAAAAACATCTTGGGCATTCTAACATTAAGTTTATTGATGACGGTGATATTCTATACATTTTTATAAACAAGAATGATATCTATAAAAGAGTTGCTATCTGATAAAATACAAATATTTTGCACATGGAGTTAAGACATTTTAAAAAAATTCTTTTGAAATATTAATTTTTAACTGCTTTAGTTTAAGATTTGATATGAATTCCTGCATAATACTTTTGATTACTCTTCATAATAGGGTGATGTGAAAATCTCTATAAAATTCTAAATATATCTTCCCGATTTAATTTCCTCTGAAAATTAGATATATGTCTTAACAATACCCTAATGTAAGAAATGTTTTTGTATGTTTGCATAAGTTTTTAAGGTTTTAAATTTTTTAAGCTGTTCTATATGGAAAAAAATAACATTCCTTCATTGGAGTATCTTACAAATGCAAATGCAGATGAGATTGTGGAGCATATCTCTAATTTGTCTCTTTCAGAAATACTAATAGTCGGTGCAGGGCCTTTAAAAGGAACACAAAGATCTAGGTCTGAAATTAAATTCTTCAATAAATTATATCTGGAAAAACTGGCATCATTGCATACACAGCAAAAAGATATATTAAAAGTTATATTACCGGAGCAATATCCAAAATTAAATATACTTTCGCATCCTATCTCAAATTATCTGGACAAGTACCTGTTTTTGCTTAACCTGCCGCAACTCAAGCAGTATAGGGATAATTTAGAATCCAATATTGTTGATGATATAAAAAATTATGAAGAGATGATACCATTATACTTTCAATTATCAGAATCAAGATCACATCCAAAGAAAAAATGGATTGATAATCTGAGATCTACTTCAGTGAACCTTAATTACATGCTAGTAACTCAGGGATACTCTACAGATTCTATTAATTCTACAATAATCTGCAAAAAAACAAAATCCCCTGATAGAACAGCTCTGAAGATACCATATAAGATGATTGATATTGGAAGAGAAAGAAAAAGGCAATCCAATGGGAAGAATAACAAATACATTCTTTCTGATGGTATTATCCGGGATATTGTCGGACTGCAGTTTATCTGCCCGGATAAGGAATCAGTGGTATCTCTCAAGGAATACTTTTTTCAGCATGATGATATAATGGTCCTGAGAATGGATGATTATTATAATGACCATATTTCTGAATACAATGCATACCATATCGATGCATTATGGAATCCAAAAAACCAAAACGAGAAAAAATTAATGAACCCAAATGATTCAATTGAAATAATAATCATGACACAGATTGATTTTCTTAAATCTAATTTTGGCGTAACAAGTTATTGGAACAGGTTCAATGCCCAGAAAAAAGGGATTGTTGGAAAATATCTACAGCATGGCAGATTATGCATTAGTAAGTTCTCTCAGGAAGAAGAGAATTTTAGAGATATAACTGAAGAGAGAATACTTGACATAATTCAATGCAAAACGTGTTAAAATATCCGTTATATTTTTTCCTGTAAAAGACTTGGATTAGTAGACAACCAAATATGTCACAGCAGTAGAAAATGAATTAGAAATTTTAGATAATTTAGATTACTATTGATTTTTGCATATTGAAACTTTTTAGGAAAGCCCAACAAAAATTTATCCCAACACTACATTTAAATATATCTTCTTATTATTCGCTATAAAATGTTAGAATCAGAGAGATTAGAATTAATACCTAGACTAACAGAGGAATTAGCAAATTTTCAAGATATAACAAGTCGGATAAGATTATCTATAGGTTCAATTCCACACCTAAATGGTATTGAGATTTATTGTGAATCAATACCTTTTTATGGTTCAATCGGCGGAGATCATATCACTTATATAAATTTTGGAGAGAGATTTGATCTTGATAAACGAATTGAAAAAGCAAGTAGTAGCAGTAATGCTGCAATAAAGGAAAATCTTCTTGGTCTAAAAAAAAGAATAGGCGTTATCTTTCAAGATGCCTCTGGACATGAAATAACCGATTCGACATTGACTTTTGCAGTCTACCAATCTTTTTTAATTGCATGTGAATATGAGCTTGAGATGTATGGTGTAGTAACTAGTAATTTATTTAGAAGATTAAATAATCTGGAATTTGACTTAACAGAAGACCATAAATTTGTATCACTACTATACGGAGAAATATGTGAGGATGGAGAGTTTAGGTTTATCTCGGCAGGAAATCCATTTCCAATTGTTTTCTCTAATGAATATAATAGAATAGAAAATATTGATACAAATGATTTTTACCTGGTTTCTCCCTTAGGTATGGCTCTGTCACTAGATTCAAGATATGCGCAACAGAGATCAATTGTTTATGATCAGGATTATGGATTTAATACTTTAAAACTACTGGGGGCAGGAGATTTACTTATTTTGTATACTGATGGATTGTCTGAACATACCGGAAACAAAAATATAACATATTTTCCAGCAGGATTAGAAAAAACTTTACAGACACTAAAACACAAACCTGTAAAAGAGATATGTTATGGAATAAAAGAGGATTTGTTGTGTTATGGTGATCCAAAAGATGACATAACTTATGCTATAATTAAGAAGTTATGGTAAACCTCTGAGCTGCACATATTGAAACTCTTTATTTAAAATTATTGACTAGATTATTAATGACTATGTTAGTGCAAAAAATGTAAGAAGCTCTTCTTCACTTCTTTCATAACTGTATTTATATCCTTTTTCTAAAATCATTTCAAGTGCATTATATCTCCTAAAAATATCTTCAAAATCATGAGCAATATTTAGGTCATTTTCTGGAAATATCAAATAAACACCGATTTGAGATGGTTCATGTGTAAATGATTTATACTGTGCCCAGTCTCTTGATGGTATCTTAAGAGTTTCTGTAGTTCTTCTTACAGGTTTGTTATTATAGGCCTTTCTTAATTCTCTTGCCATATTTTTTATGTTTGGATGTTCTGAAATCCCCAGAATACATTGAGGTTTGTCTGTTATTCTTACTAATAATGAATCTCTTAAATTATAAGAATTGCCTGGATTAAAACCTAACCAGTAAATTGCTTCCTCTAATGGATTTTCTGGAATGATCAGTTCTTGTCTAGATTCATCTGAAACAGAAAATGTTGTCATCCACAAAGATAGTGGAAAAGATTTTGGTAATTCTCTTTTTAGTTTCTGTTCTGTTTCTGAATGTACCTGCTGTATATAATTAAAACCAGGAATTGTTTTTATATCTTTTGTAATAAAATCCTGATCATGATATTCCATGAAATTTAGAATATTTTTTTCTATATATAATAATTTCTATGCTTTATTTTAGCTATTGGTAAAACTATTGAATCAATAATTGTTGCAGCACTAATGTAATTATTATTCTTGAAGTATGGAAGAATGACTACACCAAATTTAGATAACTCATCAAACATCTGTAAAAATATATTTTCTACACTCTTTTTGCATCTTTTTTTATCATCCTGATAATCTCTGGAAATTTAGATATCTTAAAATGTCCATTCTTGCTTTTATAGATTACAATATTTGCATTTTTTAGTTTCTTTCTATATTTTTTAGCGTGATATACGGGGACGATATTATCATCTTTTGAAAATAACAGATTAATTTTTTTGGAATTTTTTTCAATCATTGACAAATCTGATTTAAGCTTAAATCCACCAGTTAAATCTTCATCAGGCAGGGTATTGTCAAATGGAGGGCAGATTAAATATACTGATGATATTCTTTTAGGAAACTTATTTTCTGATAAATACTTTGCGAGAAAAATTCCTCCCAATGATGATCCAACCAGTATTATACTGTTTCTTAAATAAGGAAAATGCCTCTCAAAATGAATCTTCCATTCATTATATTTTGCATTATCCTGCAAAGGCATACGAGGTTTTATGATCTCAAAATTCTTTCCCATTTCTTTATCAAAATAATCATCACTCCACTTTACCTTTTTCTCAATAGATATCTCTCTTGTTTTTAAAAAATTTAGATAAGCTTTTTCGTTCTTAAAAGTCATTCCACCATGTACCAGGAATATTTGGATCTTCTTTTTTTCCATATAACAAATGTCTGACAGAACTTTATTAATCTATCTGAATATGTAAAATATTTAATGCTATACAACTGCTTTTTCTAAAAATTTAATTTCTTTATCTGCCGTATCTATTTTACATTTAATTCCTATGGGTATTGTGATTAAAGGATCTGTGTGTGAGAAATCCACTTCAGATATTATTGGAAAATTATAACCTTTTGTAGCTTCATCTATTATCATCTTCAGGGAATCTTCCTTCGTTAAAGAAACTTTGCTTGGAAATCTTCCTATTACCAGACCATTGATCTTATCATATATACCCAGATGTCTTAATTGAGTGAAGAATCTGTCTAATGTTTTTGGAGATTCAACATCATCATCTTCTACAAATAATATCTTTCCTTTCATATTGGGAAAATATTCTGTTCCTGCTAAGAGTAATAAGGTTCCGATATTGCCTCCAATTGCAATACCTTTCCCAATACCTTCTTTTAATACTACAAATCCCGGATTTTTTTTCCATTCTCTCGGACCAAAATTTGGTTTTTTCCACCATTCATCATCAGCCCATTCTTTAGATGGTTTTATTATTGTTTTATCTTTTGCCTCTATTAATATTTCATCAAAGTATTTTTCTGTAAACTCAGGCAGTTCTGGCTGGCAAAAAGTGATAAAAGCCGGTCCTGAAAAATTTATTAAGCCTGTTTTAGCATAAATCGCATTATTTAATGATGTAATATCGCTAAAACCAATGAAAATCTTTGGATTTTTCTTAATAATGTTATAATCTATATATGGCAATAATTGATGGGAATTATATCCACCGCAAACACATATAACTGTTTTTACTTCTTTGTTTTTGAACATATCCATTAAATCTTCTGTTCTTTCTCTTACGGTTCCTGCTGTATGGCCATAAATTTTATTGATGTGCTTTCCGAAAATTAATTTAAAACCTTTACTTTGCAGTTTTTTTATTCCTGTATTCCATGGTGTTCTGTTTATTACACTTGCTGTATTTGCCGGTGCTATTATTCCTATTGTGTCTCCTTTCTGCAATCTTTTCGGTTTCATTATTTTTTTGTAGATGTACCAGATATTTAAATATTTTCTTTTTATAGATATTATCAATGAGTTTTAATATATATTTTCTTTTTGAGATAATTTTATTAATGAGCTTTGAGTAATCATAGATATGGAGGATGGTTTTTATGGCAAAAACACAAAATGATAAATCATATGAAAGAGGGGTTAAAGATGGTTTGAAAGGTAATTTGCTAGATGACATTTGTCATGCAAATAATATAATACCATCAACAACAAACGCTGAAAAGACATATGATAAGGGATATGTATGGGGAGCACAACATAGACATGACCCCAAAGCATCTGGAGAAAGTTCTGATAAAGGTTCAAGCAGCAGCAAATCTTCAAGTTCCGGTGGATGTTACATAACAACTGCATGTGCTGATATAATGGGTTTGCCTGATGATTGTTTAGAATTAACAACTTTAAGGGGATTTAGAGACAGGATTTTGATGCCAAATACACATGGAAGAAAGGCTGTTAGAGAGTATTATAACATTGCTCCCGGCATTGTGAAATCTGTTAATATGCAAGGTAATGCACTTCAAATATGGTCAGATATATATAATGATATAAGAAAAGCAGTGTCATTTGTTGCTAAAGGAGATTTTGAAGGGGCATTTAGACATTATCAGGAAATGACCTTGGCATTGAAAAACAAGTATTTAGATTAATTTTCTTTTTTTATTTAAATTATGCAAGACTAATTTGATTATGCATATTCACTTGGATCTAGGTCAAAAAGAATATCACTTTCTAAATCTTTTTCAAGCTGAAAAGCCAAATCTTTTATTTCTTTATAGAATGATTTTAGAGGCATTGATCTATACCTTATTCTGTATTCCTGCCATTCTTTTAGAGTAATATTTTCATTAATGCAACGTCCAGCAGTTTGATCATTTGATAAAGGGCTACAGATGTTAAATAATGCTCCATTTAAAATAACTTCAAGATCATATGTTTTTTTATCTGTTAATGTTCTGGTAATTGTTAGAAAGCCTTTTGGTATATCTATCAATATGTGTAAACTTTTTCCTTTATAATAAATATTAGGATTAATCCTCATATTCTAAATTAATTTACAATAAATATTAAAGATTTTCTTTTTAATATTTTTATATATTGAAACTTTTTAGGAAAAGTTATCATCAAAAGGGGATGAGCATTTTCAGGATTCATATATTCTTAACCTTGGCCATGTTTCTCTCCATCTTTTCTCTCCAATTCTTTCTTTAAATAGTTTGATATCTGTATATGGTTCTGGAACTGGCCTTACTATCAAATTCATTAAATCATTTAATCCATGAGGTGCACAAATTGTAAATGTATCATCTTTTTTCAATCTTGCTCCTATACATGTTGGTGTTTCACTCCAATATCTCACACTATCTGCAGTAGATTCTGGCTGCTGTCTTTTATTGTTATATAAATGTGACCGTGCTTGATTAAATACGTTCCAGTTTATTTTCTGTCTTTTTTCTTTTAAGATATTATATATTTGTATATCTGTTTTCAGGTTTATATCTTTTTTATTATAATAGATTACGTCTACATCATTTAGGGGTGTTCTATATTCATATTCGTGTAAAACATCCCACACAGTGTTTCTTATTGCTCCAGCAGCTATATACGAATCTGGCATGTTTAAGTCACGGACAACATTTAATAGATCTATAAGCCATAATTCATTTTTAATAATTGCAATAAGTTCTCTTTTGCTTATATCTTCTTTCATATTCTAGATTAATTTGCGATAAATATTAAAGATTTTCTTTTTATTTACTATTCGTAATTTTTATTTCTTCTATAATTTATCTGATTGGAAACATATAAACAAATAAGTTTATTAACAATGCAAATACTTCTTCAATCCTGTTTCTTTGTACTCAACAATAACAGAGGTTTTTTCAGAACGAGCATATATCCTTAATAATTCTTCCATTGGCAATCCCTCTTGTCTTTTATTATCAATAAGCTCAAAATTAGCATGAATAGGACCTAACTGTCTGTCTTTTCTGTTCATTTCAGCATTGATCAAGAGATCTACCAAACATTCTAAGGCATTCATACGTCCTTCACATCCATTTCCACTACCGGCACATGTATAATCTCCGCTACTT
>JAGVYY010000049.1 GCA_018303005.1 Candidatus Woesearchaeota archaeon | reverse complement strand
AGAAGTATTGCCAATGAACTTGAAGTCAATGCCTTAACTTTCAAATCTGTAGGAGTGATGGATGTTGAACTGAAAGAAGATATCAAAAAATATTTGCCTAATAACCCAAACATGGGGAGATATATTATAAGGAATAACAAAATTAAAAGAAGATTAACACAGAGAAATATGTGTGATACAATGTACGATGAAACAACTATTGCCTGGAATGGAGAAATTCTTCCATGCTGCAATGATTCACATGCAGGTTACTCTTTTGGCAATATCTTGAAGGAAAATTTATGGAACATATGGAGAAATGATAAATACAGCAAATTCAGGGGTGTTATACTGACAGATAAATCTTCAATACCGATGTGCAAAGATTGTCCCGGAAATACAAAAGATGCACCTGTTAAGAGAGAGATAATCAGCCCAATCTTTTAAATTGAAAATATTTTTCTAAATTATATTTTGTTAATAATTGTTGAGCTGCAATTAATTTTACCTTCTTAGAATTCTACAAATTTCTCTAATTTGCCTATAGGTATAATATCTGTGTACAAAGAATCTAAGTCTAACTCGTTAGTTTTTTCAGAATAGTAGATTGGTTTTCCTCTTCCTATAGCGTATCCAATTTCGATTTTTACAAATGTTCCAATATACCCATTAGGATTTATTACATACAAAGCTTCTGACTTGTCAATTGCACAGAAATGATTTATGCAAAGCCTCTTCATAGTTTGCATATCCAGATTATCTTTATCTAAACCCGAATCTAGGTTGGGGAATAATGCATCTATCCCCATTTCTTTAAATTCATAGATGACTCTTCTTGCAGTATCTTTATACTTAAGGCTTGAACTTAAACAGATAGTTCTCATTCACAGAAGTAAATTGTTAAATTTTAAATGTTTATCTAAAAGGAAAAATTAACTAAAGAAAACAGGTGTGATAAAGACCTCTATCAAGGCTGCAAATACAAGCATTATTATTGCCAGGAGAAACAAATCAATGCTGTCTTTCAGTATATGTACAAATTTATCAGAGTCTACATTGTGGTTTATTACTGCTACTGATATTATACCTCCTGCTAAACCTCCAATAAAATATGCCAGTATCTCAAAAAAACCATGGGTCATATAGCGCATTATTCCCAAAGGTATAATATAGAAATAATCAGCAAAGTCAAGCACCCTTGACCTGACAAAATTGCCAACAGCTGCCCCTATAACCGAGGCATTCCATGTCAGGATGAAGATTGTACCTGCTCCATAAAAGAATGCAAATAGTATTGTGAACAATAAGACTTTAATGTTGTTCATTAAAATCCTGATAAAAACACCACTTATTGTTGCATTTCCAGATATGTTTGAGTTTATTGACTTTATTGTGTTTGTCTGTGTTTGGAATAAGAGATCTGTAGTTGATGCCGGCAGGAAAATGAACAATAATGAATAGCCCAATATCATGCCAAAAAACAAGTACATGAAGACCTTCAGTGCCTTACCATGCTCTCTGATTAGAATTCTCTCATTTTCTATTTTAAGGTCGTTTTCTTCTTCGAATTTTAATGTCAGGTAAATCAGAGGGAGGGTTGCAACCACTGTCAGGAAGACCATTACAAGGCTTGCGCTCTCCTTGAATATCCACAATGCCAGAAAAGCGCCTATGATAGTATACAAAAAACCAAAGACAAAAACTCTTTTTAGCCTGTTTTCTGCTTCCAAAGGAGTCAGTAATGATTCCAGCACCATTTTTTAATTTTTATAAACATCTGTTGTTTAAATATGTTTCTGAATCTGGATTAATTTGTATTTTCTTTCATCAAAATGATTAAATATCTTTTGCTAATGTGATACCATATGGTGGAGCAAGTAGTTCAAAGATCAGATAATGGTGTTTCATCTTCTAAAAGATTATTTGTTGTTCCTTTCCAAGATTATTTAGAAGATATCCTTTTGGCAGAGATTAGGGATAAAGAAGGAAAAGAATCTTTACTATATCCATCACATTTACTGCCAACAATTGCAAGATTGGTCAGCGCATTCGATAATTCTGGTGTTGAAAATATTGATATCTTTGGAGGAAGAATCAAAAGATTTGGCATGCAGTATGATAATTATTCTATTGACAATGCAGATGCTGTTTATGGCCAGGAAGTTCATATCCATCAGTTGTATAACACATTAGAAGGTTTAAAAATAGGAAGAAACCAAAATAGGATTATAAGCCTAGTAGGGATGAAGGGAACTGGAAAATCAAATTTATTACGATTAATCTCTAAGGCCTATATTGAATATTCAAATAAAGATGAAAATCAAAGATATATCACTGAAATAAGATTGCCTTTTGATATAGCCAATTCTAATAATGGCCGATTAGGTTTTAATGGTGGAGGAGATAATAAAAGCAGTATTTCTGGTGGTAATGCCTTTTATTCCTACAGATGCACTGATTCACCTTTAATGTTAATACCCAGAGAGATAAGAAAAAATTATTTAAAGAACAAAGGCATCAATGCTGATTTGATTCCCCCTTACCTTCTTGAATCAGAAATGTGCTCAACCTGTCAAAGTTTAGAAGATATCGTCTTTAGATATTATACAGCTGATTTATGTGAAGATTCACCAGAGGGAAATAACTTAGAATTATTTTTTGATTTTTTTTCCAAATATTTATTTGCAACAAAACATAGGTTGAGGAATGGCAAGGAAGTTACAATGTTTGAGGTTAATACGCAAAAATCACCTGATATCTTGAGATTTAGCTTGCAACCAGAATATGTTGGGAATGCAAATATACCCATTTATCCTTTAAGCAATATGCCTTTAGCGACATCAGAATTATTGTTGTTTGATGATTTAAGAGCATTTGAAAGATACTGGGAAGATATTAGATCTATTGTTTCTTCAGGCATTTACAAACCATTTGAAAATATTTGGATTAGCAAAGATTCGGTCATTATTGTTGCTTCTAATGAAGAAATTGATAATATAGGGCTATTTAAACAGGACACTGGACTAATTGATAGAATAATAAAAGTCCCTCTTCCTTCTATTTTAAGATATGAAGATGAGATAAAAATCTATAAGAAGAACATAGACAGAATAGGAGAAAATTTTATAATAGACCCTAATGTACCTAAACTTATCAGCATATTTGCTGTTTCTGGCAGATTAAATACACCAAGGATTGATAATATTGAAAATATATTAAAGAAAAAGTTAGATAAGGGAGAGAGAAAATTATTAGAATCTATGACAATATTGGAAAAAGTTTTGTTCTATAACAAGTCTAATCTAAATATGTATGATGAGGATTTTGAAGTTTATCCGAACTTAAGTGATAAAAAATACTTTTCAGATATTTTAATTTCTGCTGTATTTCGGGATTACTATGACGATGGAGATTTATCAATCTTAGAAGGTTTTAAAGGTCCTAGTGTTCGAGCAGTCCAGGATTTATATTTCAGTTTAGCTGAATGGTGCTCACGTAAAAGAGAAATAAAGATTATTACAGCATTTGATCTTTTTGACTTTCTTGAAAATTTTCCTCTGAGTTTAACTGTTAAATGGACTGATGACTGGAAAAAGAAAGATGATAAGGGTTATGATAGCCCATCTGTTCAAATCTCTCAATTATATGAGTTTTATATGAATCTTTTAGAAAGACAAGTATTGCTTAGTGCAATTTATTTAGATGAAGGTAGCTTCTCCCGTACAACTGAAAAATATTTAAATCTTTTAGGGGAATGGTATGAAAAAGGATCAGACATTAATTTAGTTACAGGTCAGAATAAATATTTTGAGGGTGGAAAACCTGTTCCAATAAATGATTTATTATACAGAATAGAGGAAAAAGATTTTGGCCTTTCATTTAAAAATGACAATAGAGAATATGTTACTGAAAGTGAAATGAGACATTTCAGAAACGGAATTATGTTATTTCCTCAAAACAATGATCCCATAGGTGCTGAACTGTATTTAAAACGGCTCATAAAAAACAAAATTATTAAAGAAAGAAAAAATGGAAGCTATGATTTAACACTTGAAAACCTAAGAAATTTTCCAGATCAATATTTGGAAGGTTCAATCTCAGGAGTTAGGTCTTTTATTTCAACAGAATCTGCATTTAATGCTGATCGGACACTAAAACAAGGTAATACTGAACTTTTTTATGGTATAATTGATAATATGATTAAAAAAGTTGGTTATAGTGATATATCAGCTGTTTTGGCATTTAAATATTATACAGACAAGAGATTGAGTAAAACTGCAAGAAAGTAATAATGGCAAAAATTGGAATTATCGGCGGTTCTGGACTTGATAATCCTGATATCCTGAAAGATGCCAATAATAAGGAAGTTTACACACCTTATGGGAAGCCATCTTCTTTGTTAAAGACAGGAAAAATAAATGATTCTGACATTGTTATAATTGCAAGACATGGAAAAAATCATGAATTCCCACCAACACATGTTAATAACAGAGCAAATATCTGGGCTTTAAAAAATGAGGGCTGTACACATATTTTAGCGACTACAGCTGTTGGGTCTTTAAGAGAAGAAATTGGGAGGGGTGATTTTGTTATATTAGACCAGTTTATAGATTTTACAAGGCACAGAAGCATAACATTCCATGATTCTTTTGAAAATGGTTTAAAGCATACACCAATGGCAAATCCCTTCAATGATAAATTAAGAAATTTATTAATCGAGACATGTAGAGAGTTAAACTATAGATGCCATGAGAAGGGAACAGTTGTTACAATTGAAGGACCGAGATTCTCTACAAGAGCTGAATCAAAAATGTTTAGATTATTTGGAGCTGATGTTATTAATATGTCTATAGCTCCTGAAGCTGCCCTAGCAAATGAAATTGGAATTCCGTATGCTGTTGTTGCTATTTCAACAGATTATGATTGTTGGCGTGAAGGAGAAGAAGCTGTTACATGGGAGGCAGTTTTAGAAGTTTTTAATCAAAATGTTGATAATGTAAAAACACTCCTGGTTGAAGCAATTAAAAAGCTTTGGCATCATTAGTTTCTTCAATTTTAATTTCTTGTAATTTATATTGCATTTTATTAAAATTATAATTCTCCATAACCTGAATCTGTTAAAATATCTGGACTAACCTAGTCATCTGTATCCTCACTAAAAAGTTTCATTTCATAATGTCTATGTTCTAGTTCAACAAAAAATCTCAGCAACTGTAAAAACTTTTCTTTAATTTCTTCTTCCCTTCTCGTTAAAATAGTTCCTTTTTTTAAATTCTCTAAAATAGTTTTGTATGACTGGAATTCTTCCCTTAGTTTAGGATAGTCGTGTATTTGATTATTTTGCATTACATAATTATCTATGGTTAATACTGCCTGTGTCTCAGGACCCCAATTTGGATTTTCACGTTTTGTTTCTTTGTCGAGAGTGCTGATTAAAAAATCTAAATTCTTTGTAATATTACTGTAATACATTTCTTCTCCTCTTTTTATTGTTTCCTGTGGTTTTTTTAATAAAGATTCTGTATAAAGCAATGTTGCTTCTCTTCCTAAAATCCTATAAAATAATGGTCCTGAGAGCATAGCGTCAGATATCATATGACCTGTATGTTCAGAACGGGATAATTGCACTAATCCACGAGTAAGATGATTGATGTCTGTCATTAAACATCAAAAGCTCCTCAGATTTATAAAGTTTTGTCTGAATTTATTGTTATTATAGTTTATACAAATGTTTATAAAACATTAGAGATTAATTTTATTATGTCAGCAGGTCTAGATTGTATTACCAGATATCAATTACATGAACAAGGAATTTCTCTTTTACAGTTATCGCCGTTGTACAGTCAGCTTATACCTGCTAGCCCTGTATTCTACAAGATATTTGGAGGAGTTCCAAGCGCAGAATATGAACTTGGATGTTTAGAGCTATGGCTAAAAGAGGCTGAAAACACTGAAGAAAAAAGAACACCATTTTATAATGGAGTTTATGCCCTGGTTGTTAATGATTTGGATTTTATCATAGAAGCATTAGACAAAGTATCAAAGCCGGATTATAAACATGAAGATAGTGTTGATTTTCAGAGGGCTATGACAATAGAAAACTACATGACGCTCCGTAATATAAAAACACCATATTCAGAATTAAGAAGCAAATTTCAGGCATATAAAAATCTTCTTGAGAACATAAAAGAGAATAGGTTGCTTACAGGGCAAGAGCATAAATGCAGGAATGAATTTCTTGAATTTGTAAAGTATTTTATTACATTAGAGCAATATTATGCTAGGTCGATGGATTTTTTAAATTCACAATCTGATGGTTTTGAGGACTAAAATGCCAAAGACAGAATTACCTAATAGAGAACAATGCTTTGATGATATTAAATTACCATATTCAGAAAGAAGCAAAGTTTATTATGCAAGAGATATATTTGATTCTGTTATCTATTTTTCCACAGTCTTTGACCAACAAGGATTACCAAATAGTGATAGGATACATAAAAATCTAACACTTGCTGTCATTGAATATGCTAAAAAAGATAATGTTTTTGAAAACAGTTACTTTCTGAATTTCTTAAAAAGGTTAAGCAGGTTATCACCACTAGAAACGTGGGATATATTTAAAGATATGGTGTGCAAAAGTGTAGGAGACATGAGATTTATTATAAATACAGATTATAATTTATTTGACAGAGATGTGACAAATGCTCTTCTCTATATCTTAGAACCAGAGGAATCATCAGATTCTTTAGGAGAAATAGACCATATTTATAGATTTGATGATCATTACAATTCAGCTATTGTAAGTGTTATCTCGTCAACAACTTATATGCAAGAAAAAAGAAGAGAACATGTAAAAAAGAATGTTCTTTCCAACTTAAAAGACCCTGAAATAAGAGATGTTATAGATCTTGGAAAATTACTGAGAAAATACATTAATAATGGAATAGGTAGTTAATTGTATAAATGCAGATATAATTTGTTAGGCATAAACAGAAATTAATTTCTTATTATTGTATGTCTCTGCTCCGGCCCTGTTGAAATTATGGCTACTTGAGCCCCTACAAAATTCTCAAAATCTTCAATTGATTTTATAAGGCTCTTTGGTAGAGAATTTAGATTTGTCTCACCATAAATTGATTGATATCCTTCATATGTTTTATAATCAGGCTTTGCATTCCTTAAGACATCTGAATCTCTTGTAAATTCCATCTGGGCCCCAGAGTTATTTTTGTATCCATATGCAATATTAAACTCGTCTGCTCCAGATATTGCATCTGCTTTTGTTAATATTATCTTTTGTGGGCCATTAATTCCGACTGCATATCTGGCTGCTATTCCATCAGTCCATCCTATCCTTCTCGGTCTTCCGGTTGTTGCTCCATACTCGCATGCAGCAAGCCTGATTCCAATTCCCTGTAAAAATTCATCCTTGCGATTAATCAGTGTCATTATTATAGGATCTTTATTGGAATATATTATCTCTGTCTTATCATCAGGTTTTATTTTTTTATAATAGGGGATAGTATATTTATCAAGCTCAAATAGTTTCCCATGCTTATAATCAGAGCAATATTCTTCTGAAGTTATGCCGCCTAATTCTGTTGGGAAAGGCCCACCTCCAACCTTAGTCATGAAAGGGAACTTGATAATTCCAAGAGTAAGATCCACTGCTCTTGCAGATAACCCGACTCCTGTAGCAGTTCCATTTAATGAACAATCAGAAGAAGTTACATATGGATAAATTCCATGCTCTACACTTAGCAATAAACCCTGGGCTCCCTCAAGGCAGATTTTTTTGCCGTTTTTTATAAACCTGTGGATTTCAGCAACAGTATCAGCTACAAAAGGCTTTATGCGTTCTGAATATACATTGATATCAGAAATAATTTGTTCTTCATCAATCCTCTGTTCAGGATAATACTCTTTTGCCTTTCTGATCTTTTTTATCAAAACATCTCTATGGAACAGGTCTGAAATCATAATTCCCCTTCTTGCAATTTTATCTGTGTAGCAAGGGCCTATTCCTCTGCCTGTAGTTCCTATACCACCATGTCTTTGTGACTTATCTTTTGCTACATCACGCTCAATATGGTAAGGAAATATTACATTTGCATCTTTGCTTATCATTAGATTATTATAAGATAAGTTCTCTTTGTCCAAATAATCCAATTCATCGCATAATACCTCTGGGTCAATTACCATCCCATTTCCGAGAATATTTATTTTCCCTAAATTGTCATAGGTTATGCCAGCAGGAATAAGATGAAAAATTCTTTCTTTTTCATTAAGAACTACTGTGTGCCCTGCATTATTTCCTCCAGTGCCTCTACCAATAACATCAGCCCATAAGGCTGCAAAAAAATTAGAGTACTTACCTTTTCCAGTATCTCCATATTGGTTACATATAATAGCTAAAACTTGCACATCCTTTACAAGATCCTCTAATTCCATTTTATGTCTTTCCCAAGATAATTTGGAGCCTCTTTTGTTATTAACACATCATGAGGATGTGATTCTGCCTTGCCAGCAGAGGATAGTCTGTAAAAATCTGCCTTAGTCCTCAATTCATCAATACTGGCTGCGCCAACATAACCCATTCCCCTCCTTAATCCTCCAATATACTGAAATATAACATTTGACAATTCTCCTCTGTATGGAATAAGGCCTTCAATACCTTCAGGAACTAAGGTTCCTTCTGTATTTTTCTGCCCATATCTTCCTTGTGGATTCTGGTTTGATAATATAGCCCCTATAGAGCCCATGCCTCTGTAACTTTTCCATTGTCTTCCCTCTTTAAAGACAAATTCGCCAGGAGATTCTTTTGTTCCGGCAAGCATCATGCCTAACATAACTGAATGCGCGCCAGCACCTATAGCAATCGGGATATCTCCTGAATAAATCAAACCGCCATCTGCACATACTGGAATGCCATATTCTTCTGCAGATATTGCACAATTATAAATAGCAGTAACCTGAGGGCATCCGATTCCAGCTATCACTCTTGTAGTGCAGATTGAACCGGGTCCTTGCCCTACTTTGATCCCATCTGCGCCAGCATTGATTAATCTCTTTGCAGAACTTCCTTCAGAGAGATTACCAACAACTACATCTATGTTATATCTTCTTTTTATTTCTTTTAATGTTTCTATAACACCATTAGAATCTCCATGTGCTGTATCAATCACAACTAAATCAACGTCTTTTCTTATTAATTCTTCCAGACGCGAAAAAGCATCGTCATAAACTCCAATAGCAGCAGCCACTATTAATCTCCCCTTTATATCCAGATTATAATCATATATGTCAGAATTTACAGTTTTAATTCTCTTTAGATCGCTGAAGACATACATGCCAGTTATGTTTCCTTCTTCAGACACTAAAGGAAGAACTTTTTTCTTATTGTTTATCATAATCCCATAAGCATCGTCTAATGTTGTGTCTTTGCCTGCAGTAAAAACTTTTTCAGTCATTATATCTCTGACATACAAAGAATTATTATCACAAAAATCAAAATCATTTTTGCTCAATATCCCGACTAGTTTGCCATTTTCCCTGTTTATTACAGGAAAAGTATGGAAGGTATAATCTTTCTGCTTTCTTCTGGCAAGCACAAATTCAATTGTATCATCATCGTAAACTGTTATCGGCTTTTCTATCAGTCCATTCAAATGATGTTTTACTCTGGAGACTTCACTAGCCTGCTGTTCTGGTGTTAAATTCCTATGAATTACTCCAATGCCGCCTAACTTAGCTAATTCAATAGCAAGGGTATGGTCTGTTACAGTGTCCATAGCTGCACTAACAATAGGTATTTTTAATGCCACATTTCTAGAAAATCTTGATTCCAGTTTTACATTGTCCGGTAATGTTTCTGAATAACCTGTCTTTAACCTAACATCATCAAAAGTCAAGGCCAAATGCTGAGAATTCATAAATTCAAAAAACTCTTTTTTAACCATGTCAAGATTATGAAAGAAATGTATATAAGCATTATTATGGAATGAAATATGGTTTTAATTTAGGAAATCGTAGTTCTATTTAAAGAAGTTAAAATGTTTAGTTAGCGATACATTTTTATAGATAATGAATACTATCTTTGTCATGAAGTATAATCCTTTAAGTTATAGAGAACAAGAAAAACTTCTTAAAGATGGGAATTATAAATCTATGATTGACCTTAAGAATGGGGTTGATTTAGGCATGAAAGTAGAAGTTCTAAACAGTTATGGAGAAATAGGTCGTTATGTTATAACATGCTCTTCTGATAGAGATGGTCTTGTTGTTGCCAAAACAGAAATTGGAGTGCATTCTGGAGAAGAGGTTTGTCTGGATTCCAGCATGTCTGATTGTTATGACATTGGATGGAAATTTTTTAAATAGCGTTTTTTTTTTAGTTAATCTTCAAAGAAAATATTTTGCGATATTATAGAAATTAAGAAGGGAAATTGAAAGGTAAACAAAAATAATTAAAAAGAATATGAATAGTATTGCAGTTTAAAATGCCAGTAAATGCCGGAGTAGAATATGGATTAGCAGAGAAGAAGTTCAATGAAGCTGCTTCTGTCCAAGATAAAATAAAAGCTTTAAATGAGATGTTGTCTACTGTACCAAAACACAAATCTAGTGAGAACTTAAGAAATGAGATAAAACAGAAGATTTCCAGATACAAGTTACTGTCTGAAAAGGAGAAAACAGCATCTAAAAAAGGCTCTTCTAAGTTTTCTGTGAAAAAAGAAGGAGCTGCCAGTGTCTGTCTGGTTGGGATAACAAATTCTGGAAAATCAACTATATTGAATAAACTGACAAATGCAAAAGCCGATATTGCACCATATGAATATACTACGACAAAACCTGAAATTGGTATTATGGATTACAAGGGTATTAATATCCAGATTATTGAAATACCTGCGCTTACTGAAAATTTTATGGAAAGAAGTGACGGACCTGGATTGTTGGGAGTGGTAAGGATGTCTGATTTAATTGTTATTGTCTTGGATCTGGATAGGAATATCCATGAGCAAATTACTTTGATACACAGAGAATTAGAAAGAGCTGTGATAAAGAAAAAAATAATTGCTATTGGAACAAAAGAAAATAAGAACAAGGAATTCTTTGTTACCCTTGACAAATTGAAGGAGGAGATATGGAATTCTCTTGGTCTGATAAAAGTGTTTACAAAACAACAGGGAAAAGCTCCTGAAAAAAAGCCAGTTGCGTTAAAAAGAGGAAACAAAATAAGAGATTTAGCAAAACATATACATAAGGATTTCCTTAAAAAATTTGATTTTGCAAGAATCTGGGGTAAGTCAGCAAAACATCCAGCACAAAGGGTTGGGATGGGGCATATGCTAGAGGATAACGATATTGTGGAAATACATTTAAAATAAATTCATCTTTAACTTACTTCATTGCTGTCACATACAAAACCTTATTGATACATTTAACTAGTCTTTTTGTTCACAAATCCTTTAATCTGCTCATCTGCTTAATAATGGCCTGTTCTATGAAATCCTGTTCATTATTAAACATTTTACTCTTTTTAACCAGTATTCTAATGTTGTCCATTAACTGTTTGTTTATCTTTATTGTTTCTTCCATATCGGAGATAAGTTTATATTGCCTTGTTTAAATATTTTACTATAAAATTTTGTTATTAAAGATGAAAGATTATTTTTTGCTCCATGAGATGCTAGACAGAATAAATATCAGGAGGATAGATATAGAGGATTTTAGAAACAAAGATGATAATAGTCAGGGGGATCTTGAACATATTTTAATCCTGGAAAAAGAGAACAAGGAAGAATATGAAAGAAGGGTGTTAAACTATTCAAGGCCAGAAAGATATGACAGGGACCTTTATGTTCCTCCGGGAATAAAACTAGAACATAGATGGTTCAGGTTTCCGAATCTGAATCCTGTAGGTATAGCTTATATGACTTTGTATAAAATAGAACTAGACCAGAATCTGAATGGAGATTTCTATAGATTCGTTGGGATACATGAGATAGGGCATTTAAAAAACGCTGATGGATATGATGAGCAATTAAACACTTTAAGATCTGCATATGATTTTCAGAACTTGACTGGGAAAAATTATACCTATTTGCCAAAATAGCTTAAAGGAAGTAGCATTCTTTAATGTTTGGTCAGGATTCATATGCCTTTCCATGTTATGGACAAGGACAAATTGGAACCTGAGCGATGAATTAATCAGTTTTTATTTTATCTTTTATAAAATCTATTAATGGTTCAAACCCTCTTTGATTAAAATGCAAAAATACTATTCCATCATCTCTGTGTTTTTTGCAATAATTTTTAATCCTATAGTAAGCTGAATGTGAATTCGGACTTGACAGACAAATAGCTAAATCTTTTTCTCTGGGCAATATATCTCCTTTTCTATGTATATCATTAATCACTATGGGCAATCTGGATGCAGCTACTAATCTTTCCTTGATTTGTGTTGAGAACCTGCCCCCATATATTATTATTCTTTTGTAGTCACTTATTGAACTTATGTCTTCTTCGGTTATTAAACGTTCAGGTTCCGGTTCAAAATAAGGATGTTTTGGTGATAGGAAATTCCTTAAATTCCTATACGGATTTCCTGATGTTGTCTGCATAGCTTTATCAAAATTATCTGAAAAAACATTGTTTGTATCCGCACTTAGCTGTTTTAAATACTCGATAAATAAGATGTGGTTACCCAATAATAACTGAAAATTTTGATTATGGTTATAATGAACTACATTGCTGACAAATTTTTGCATACCGTCTGGATGATTCATAAACGCGTATCTTAGCCTGTTTTCATATAATGTTGGTGCATCTTCTATATTCTTTAAAGCATGGGATGCTTCTCTAAACTGTCCATAATTACTTTTATCTAAAGATTCCCACATGATATCTAAAAAAGATTTTCTTTGCTGAATCTTTGACACATGGCTTTGTGCAACTGACATTTCGTTGATGGTCTTAACTAATTGTGAAGAGTTTGAGTTTATAGCAACCTCACGGAATTTTTCATTATCTATTCTATCTAAGACAAGGAGAGTATCTTTTATTTTACTGTATGATTTTTCATCTGACAGTTTAATTAAAATAATCTTTTTATTTTCTTCATTTCTCTCAGAATAATTCAAATACCTTTTCACTATTATTTCATAATCTGATCTTGTATCCGCTAATTCCACTAATTTTTTAAGATTTTGATCTTGATGCCATGGAAAATTACTGTCCATTAATAAAACTGCTAGTGGGCCTAATCTTGGAGTGTTAGAGATTTCATTTAAAAAGTGGAGTGAGCTTCTTCCATCAGGCAATGATTCATTTATGCTATATTGCAAAAAATTTACAAATGGTTCTGGTGTTAACTGATACTTTTGAAGCTTTTTATATAACTCCAATGTCTCTGGATTTCTTGAAACTGCTTCTAATACAGCATACCTTATCTCCTGATCACACTTTTGTAATAATGTTTTTACAATCCTAACCTGTTTTTTATCTGCTCCTATAAATTTGCATATCCTTTCACTTACAAAAATTGTAAACTCTTCTTTGTTAATGTTGCCCAAAGGAAGCAGATTAGCTATATCTTCAAGATCATTGCTGTAAATTATTCCATAAGCATCCATAGCATCTCTAAATCCATCAAGCATGTCCTCTATGCCAAATGCGCCATTCCCTAGAAAATTAGCTAGAAAATATTTGTCATCTTTTGGACCATAACCTATTATACCTGAATGATCAATAGTGTACAATAAATCACGAAAATAATATTGAGTTGCTTTTGATCCATACTTTGAAAATACAAGTTTTAAATCAGATATTAATCTTTTAAAGTTCTCGTGTTTATGTACAATAACTTCATTAATATTTCCTAGACTGTACACCGTAATATCATTAAAAGTAAAAAATCCGGGTATGTTCCATTCTGTTTCATATTTATCATTAAATATATCATCACTAGTTTCTTTAGGTGCATCTCCATATTTACTTTGAGCAATATCTGAGCTAATTCGTCTTAATGTGTTTATAAGTTCGTCATCTTCAACTTCCCTTTCGGATATTTTCTTAAATGTCTCTGTTTTGGTTATTGTTTGTGAATCTCTTATTTCTGTATCGACTGCTGTTTCAAGGTCACCTAATGTGTTTGTTCTTATATCCCCTTCATAAATATTATGGACAATCATCCTCTTAATGTTAGAATGAACATCTTTGATTTCATTTAATTGCCGCCTATAAAGAATAATTTGCTCTTTAGAAAGCCCGTATGTTTCTTCTACACACATTTCAGCCAGAGCATCATTAAACTCATTCAGGGCATTTTCTACTTCTGATTTACCAAACATCTGTTGTAATTTATTTAACTCTTGCCGATAATTAGCTTTGGTATATCTTTTATGCCCCATAATAGTTAATATAAGGTTGCATAATCTTTAAATCCTTTTCTTTTGAATTAATAAACAGATAAAAATATATATTAATTCTAATTCTATTTTGTTATGAATTTTAACAATAAAGTTTATGATTTGTGCAGGAAGATTCCAAAGGGAAAGGTTACAACATATAAAATACTGGCAGAGAAACTAAACACAAAGGCTTATAGAGCAGTAGGTCAGGCATTAATGAATAATCCTTTTTCCCCTGAAGTCCCGTGCCATAGAGTTATCGCATCTTCAGGAAATGTATATGGTTTTAAAGGAAAATTAAATGGTAAGGCAATAAAAGAGAAAATTTTCATATTAGCAAGTGAAGGTATTGAAATCAAAGATAAGAAGATTGACATTAGAAAATTTCTGTTTAGGTTTTAAAATAAAAACCCCCTGGAGGGGAAAACAAAACAGTATTTAGAATTTAAGATTATCTTCTTCTTTTTGTTGAGCTACTTCTTCTTGAAGATGCAGCTGCTCTTCTTCTTTCGGCCATTTCTTTTTCACCTCTTTAAATTTTATATAAAAATAATGTTTTAATACTATTTAAATGTTTGTGTTTCTTGTTGTAATTTTTGTCATTTTTTCTTTATTGTTTGGCATTAATCTTTGAATTTTTATAATGTATTTTACTATTGGCTAACAGATTAATTAACAAACAGATTAGCATGTTAAATTTTTGTTAAATTTTTTATTTTAATATATTAATTTCTTTTAAGTGGTTACAAACGAAAGATTTATAAAGCTTAAAATTTTTTTATTTTTAGTATTATTGGTCAGAAGCCAAATTTTAGAGTAAGATTTATAAATACATCTAAACCGATAGATTTAGTCTAATAAAGGGGGGATAATAATAAAATGGCAAGAACAAAACCACATATCAATTTAATATTCATAGGTCATGTAGATCATGGAAAATCAACTACTGTAGGCAGATTAATGTATGACTCAGGGTTAATTGATGAGCAGACATTAAAGAAATTAAAGGAAAAGGCTGCAGAGTTAGGAAAATCTGGTTTTGAATTCGCTTTTGTCATGGATAATACAAAGGAAGAAAGAGAGAGAGGTGTCACAATAGATCTGGCACATAAAAAATTCATGACAAATAAATATGAGTATACTATAATTGATGCACCAGGCCATAAAGATTTCATTAAGAACATGATTACCGGAACTTCTCAGGCTGATGTTGCGATACTAGTAGTTGCTGCTTCTGAAGGTGTAATGGAACAGACTAAAGAACATATCTGGTTATCAAAGACATTAGGGGTAGGACAGATAGCAATTGCAATAAACAAGATGGATGTTATAAACTATGACCAGGCTAAATTTAATAAAGTAAAAGAAGATATAACAAAAGTCCTTAAGACAGTAGGTTTCAAGCCAGAGAATGTTGCATTCATACCAATTTCAGCATTAAAAGGTGATAATATTGTCAAGAAATCAGCAAATTTACCATGGTATAACGGACATACATTAATTGAACAGTTAGATAATTTCAAAGAGCCTGAAAAACCAGTGAATTTGCCATTAAGATTACCTATACAAGATGTTTATAACATAACAGGGATTGGAGTTGTTCCTGTAGGCAGGGTTGAAACAGGAATAATGAAAATAAATGATAAAGTAATTATAACACCAGCAAGAGAAGGAAAAGGGGTTTCTGGTGAGGTTAAAACAATAGAGATGCATCATGAGCAGATACAGCAGGCTGAACCAGGAGACAATATCGGATTCAATGTAAGAGGCATTGGTAAAAAAGACATAGCAAGAGGAGATGTACTTGGACATGTCAATGATCCACCAACTGTTGTAAGCGAGTTTACAGCACAGATAATTGTACTTAATCATCCAACTGTTATAACTGTTGGCTATACGCCTGTGTTCAATGTGCATACAGCACAGATAGCATGCCAGTTTATTGAATTAGTGAAGAAAATTGATCCTGCTACAGGTGCAACAATACAGGAAAAGCCTGACATGCTGAAGAATGGAGATGCAGCTATTGTAAAATTAAAACCGACAAAACCAATGGTTATCGAAAAACAATCTCATATTCCACATATGGCAAGGTTTGCTATAAGAGATGCTGGATCAACAGTTGCTGCTGGTATGTGTATTGATTATGTTAAGAAGCAATAGTTTTTTATTTCTTTTTGGTAATTATAAATTTATTATGAAGTTTTTTCCACAAATAATCAAATTGATTTGAAAATGTTTTTACTATTTGTTCAGATTTTATTCTTAGAGCTATAACCTCTGGTTCGTATATTAATATTAATAAATTCTTTCCAAATAAGGTCCAAACGATAGGCATATATAAATCTTCAGGCAAAAATTTTATTTTTACTTTAACTGATTTTTTAGCCTCTTTTAATCTTCTAAGGAAGATATCTGATTTTGTTGAAAAAAGCATAAATTTTGTATTTTTAAACCATTTTGGAAAATCATAAGGAAAATATTCCTGCACTTGCAAATTTCCAAAACCTTTCCAATACTTTGGTTTTTCTCTTAAAATATCATTAATCAATGCCTTATATCCTTTCTTGCCTTTATATATTTCGAATAAGTCTCTTTCCTTAACGCTTTTATATTTTGCTAAGAGGTTTGGCATAATCTCTTCTATGTCTTTCTTAAGTGTTTCATAATCTTTTATTGTCTTTTGCTTTGACTCTTCAATATTAGAAATTAATTTTTCTGGATTTGTCGGAATATAAAGTTTTTTCTTTTCTTCAATTATATACGTTGCTAAACCAATTTCCATTAACCTTTCAAGAGCGTCATAAACATTTGCTTTATATGTTCCAGCTTTTTTCGCTATTTTATCAGCACTTGATTTACCTAAATCCAATAATGCTAAGTATACTTTTGAAGCTGTTGGACTAATATTAAATCTGGTTAATATTAGTGTATAATCATTTTGCATATAATATAGTAGCAATATACTACTACTTAAATTTATCTATTCGATATTAACTACTATAACTAAGTGATAAAAATGATAAAGAAGCTAAAAGATATTATTGAAAATTCAGATGTGGCCCAAGGCTTAATTACTGCCATTAGTGAATCTATTCCTGTGGCATGTTATCCTACAATGATACATCATTCTGATTTTTTACTTATGCCATTAAATTATGTAAAGGGAAAATTACCCGAATCATATTACTTTAAATTGCCAAAATATTCAGAACTTATTGGAAATCCAAAAAGAGATCTTACAATTTATTTTGAGAGTTTTACAACAGGTAATGGTCCATTTATGAACGAAGTCAATGAGGTAGAAGTAACCAATATAGATTCAGTAGGGCAAGTCCCAGTTTATGAAACCATGGTTGGCTTTAAGAATTATGGACGCGCTATAAAATATAGATATGTTATTTTAGATGGAAAACCATTAATAACACAACAAAGTGAGGGTGAAACTGATATTAGTCGTAAAACAGAATACAAGTATAAATCAAATAATGGTGTCATAACGTTGCATAATTCCAAAATAATTTGCAGTGGAAAAAAGATTGGTGGATATGGTGGCATTACATTTCCCATATATTTGGGTGAAGGTTTTTTAAGAAATAGTGAAGAAGTATTTGAATATGATCACTCTAACCCAGATATGTTGAAAGCATACTATCATGCTAAATTTCAATGTAGAAAATATTGCCCAGAACACAAAAGATATGAAGATCATAATGAAAGCCCAGATACAGTTTATGCATATCTAAATGAGGCTAAAGGGAGCATTACCTATCAAGGATTAAAGTTCCTGTTAAGCCGAAGGATAGAAATAAAAGAAAAATGGGAATTAGAATTTTATTATAGCGATTATGAAGAAAGAAGAAAAAGATGCGAAGACCTAATTAAAGAAATTAAATATGTATTTACAGATAAAGGTGTTTTATTAGAAAAGAGAGAAATTAGAAATAGTTGGAATGAAAAATAAAATAGGTAATAAAAATGACAAATCCACTTGAAAGGATATTATTGGCCGATGATGATGTTGAATATAGAAGTGCTATAGCTAATGCTTTATTTAGTTATGATGTGGATCTTGCTTTAAACGCAAATGAGGCAATAGAGAAAACTAAGAACAATATGTATGCATTAATAATTCTTGATAACAATATGGAAGATGGATATGGCGATAGCGGAATTTATGCAATAGAACAGATAAGAAGATTTGATACAAAAACACCAATATTTCTTCATACTGCTGATTTAACAGATTATATAAAAAATTCTGCATTACGATTAGGAGCAAATGATGTATTTAGCAAAATGATTAGCGTTAGAGAATTAAAAGAAAAAATAAAAAGTTGTAAAACGGCGAGGCTTGACCACCAGTCATCGCTCATCCTTCGGAACACTCAGCTTCGCTGAGTTTTCGCTATAGACTGGTGGCATTTTCGCCTGCGGGCTCACAAGCCTCGCTTTAATACGACTCTAGCCTTGTTTGTGTAGGATCGAACCATTTCTGTTTTCTAAGATAAGAATCTAGATTATCTAGATTCTTTGGGCTTCCTATGTAATAGCTTCTATTCCATAATCCTGAATCCCAGAAGTATTTTTTCTTTAGCCATGGAAACTTCTGGAATATCTTTTTAGCTGTATAGCCTCTAAGATATTTAGCCGCTTGCACTTTAGAGTATATTCCTATGTCTAGCTTCATATGTACATGATTTGAATCAAAGCCTTTTCCTTCTATAGGTATTTCATATCTGCTAGATGCTTCATCTAGTAGTTTATCCATCTCTTCCCTTATTTCTTTATTATCAAATATGTTATGGCAGTACTTTATTTTAAAAGAAGCATACTGCCATGATTCTCCTACAGCAGAGCTGTATCTAGTTGGGTTTTCTTTTCTCATCTTTATTTTCTCCTTTTAGAAAGTTTTATTAATCTCGAAGAACATAGTTCACACTAGATTTAACTGTTCTAGTGCGAAAACATTCTTCGCACTATTTTTCTTTATTTTTCTTGTAGAAAAAGCTTACGCCACTAGTCCGAGACTAGTGGTAATCTGGTTATATAATTGTTTTTTTCTTTTACAACTACAATATGTTTTTTTTATTTTTTATTTATAGAATATTATGTTCTATTTAAGAGTTTTAAATTCTAAAATTCCCTGGTTTTTTCAATAATCTTCTGTAACATTTAAATCTTATATCTTAAATACAATCTCTTTTGAATTATCATCTTTATTGCTTTCTATTGCTTCTGATTTTGAATCTATTTCTGCACTTATCTTATATGACTCATTAGAAATATTATTGTAAGTAAAACTTAATACTTTAGATTCTCTTGGATTTAATTTTAATTTTTCCTTTCTGCTGATTGTTATATTCTCATTATTGTTTTTAGTTAAAGTAATTGTATTATTGATCTCTTCATAAAATATTCCGTTGCCAATGTTTTTCACTGAAATGTCTGCAACTAGATTATTATCTGAATATTTGACATTTACATCATTAGCAACGAGATTAGGAGAATACTGATTATTTATTACAGATGATTGTGGTTTATATGGTAATACTTTAATTCTTCCCAGAATATAATCTACAATTATAACGACATCATTTGATGTTATTCCTTCTTTAAAGTCAACATCAGCTGCTTTTAACTGTCTTGGATCTGTAAAATTACTTCTTCCAATTATATGATTTACTATTTTCACAATGTCCAATATGTTTACTTTATTATCAAAATTAACATCACCATAATTTACTTCTAATTCATCTTCCAATAACCACCCAACGCTATTCAAAATAAGTTTTTCCCTTGCATTATCATTAACAGAATTAATTCCAAAGGCAAAATAAAGCATTTTCTTTTTGCTATCATTATAAGCTATAATAGCAGTCCCATTATCTTCCCAATCAGCAATTCCATAACCATCTAAAACAGTTAAAGCATCTGGATAAGGACTCATTGTATAATCTATTTCTATCTTTGTAATATTATCTAAAATTTTATGTTCTTTTAAGATTAAAAGAGCATTATTATTAAGTTTTAGATCATTTCTGAATTGAGCATGTAACATTCTTTTCAAATCTTCATTCTCTCTATTATCAAACAAAATATCAGATCCCTCAAACAAGATATTTCCTGTATAACCCTTTAATAAATCCAAATCTGTTTGATTCATAACACCGCCCCAATAATTTCCAGTGCTCCATATTAAAAGATCGAATTTATTTAAATATCCTGTATCTGGAACAGACTTTTCGCTTTCTTTCCATTCTTCAATACAATAACCATTCTTTTCAAGCATAGAAGTAAATTCATTTTTTTCACTAATATTGCCTACAAATTCTCCAGAATCATCATCTACAATAACTAAAATATTTTCTTTATAACAAACATAAAGCTCTTCAGACAAAATATTATTGCTAAAGTTAAAATCATTTTCCCTATTGTCTAATTCAGCTATTATCTTTAAAACATGATTGCCGTTTGTAATCCCAAATTCTTTTTTAAATTTTATGTCACTATTAAAATCTAGACTAAAATTAATACTATCGGTTAGATTATCATCAAAATAATACTGCAAAATGCCTTTAGCATTTTCTCCTCCAACATTACTTAAATTAACATCAATAAATATTTTATTTTTACCATAATTATATTTTAAATTCTTAATTAGTACATCTGCTTTAGAACTTGCAACATTAACATTTATAGTTTTCTTATTGTTAATATAATTTCTCTCTTTAAGTTTGAATTCTGGATTTATAACAAAAGTAATTTCATGATCTCCGTATCCTAAGAAAATACTATTTGTATAAACATCTTGTTTAACACCGTCAATATAAACATTGGGATTCCCTTTATAGTTTGTATTCACAATGAATTCATTAACACCTTCTATTAAATAATCATATGTAATATTATTTATTATCAAATCCTCGCTTTCGTCAAAAAACCACTCCAATATATTGCCTAAAAATAATTCATAATTTGAAACAGATTCTATATTAAATGGTAAGTATAATACCTTATGTGCATCATTATATACAATAACCAAACTTCCATTTTCATAATCAGCCAAGCTATAACTATTTACAGGTTCAATTAAATCAGGATAAATAAATCTTCCATATTCTAATGTCAAATTTTCAAAATCATTAAAAATAGGGTGTTTCTCAAACTCAATAACCAAGCTTTGATTCAATACAATATCTCTTAAAAATCTGCTATGTGCAACATCTATCATAAAATCATCATTGCCGTGAACAAGACCAATATCTTCACCCTCTAAGATTAAATTTCCAGAATAATTTAATAATAAAGAGTTAATCTCTTGATCTGAAACATATTTATTTTCTCTATAATATAAATAACTAAAACTATTCAAATAATCTTGATTTGGGTAACCGTATTTCTTAATATTCCAATTAACAGTGCATTGATTATCCAATGAGATGCTTCCTTCTTGCTCAATAAATAATATTCTGCCTACAGAACAATAATTAAGTATACTAAAATCATCTTCTTTATTAGAACAACCATTTGAGTTACATATCTGTAAGTCTGCTGTATATCCACCAAATTCCTCTACATCAGTAAATATAATAAAAACATTATAAAGATTATCATTTAATTTAATTTTATTGAATTTATTCATAATATAATTAACATTGCTAGGAGAGGTAATTTCCAAACTAACATTAAAATCCTCATAATCTTTGACAATAAAATCAATAACATAAAGATCATGCTTACCATAATAACTTGTATTAAAATTTAATATATTGGGAGAATTTTTATTAACAACGGTAAAATTAAAATCATTAATAATATTATTATTGAATTCATCGACAGCGATTATTCTTAATAGTTTATTGCCTAATTTATTTGCTTTCCATGTAAAATTAAAAATCTCATTAGAATTATCATTAACAGTCTTTAATTTATCTTCAGAAAACAACAAGGTATTATTATCCCAAATCTGCATATCGACATTTAAGGGTATTTGATTTGAATTATTATTTCTTATATAAACTTCAACATTGAAATCTTTATCTAATTCAATTTCATTATTAAATAACACACTCTCAATATTCCAATTTATTTCAGAACTTTCAATAACATCAAAGAATTTATTAAATTCAATCTTGTCATAGAATATATCTTCGATAAATATATCTAATTTATAAGTGCCTATTGCTCCAGTATCATTAAATCTGGCATTATATGTTATATTATCTATTTTCTCAAATTCAACTTTATGAATTTGACTAAATGGATCAGTAATTTCTGCATTAATATTCAAAATGCCGACTGTAGTATTAACCGCAATTTTAATCTCTTTATTAATCTCAACAACTTCATCAAAAAATAATCTGTGTCTTAATATCTGATTCAAATCTATTGGCAATAATCTTGAAACATCAACTAAACCAGATCCAAATTTAATGTCTTTTCCAGGAGGTCCTAATCTTATTGCTGTACTTTCCAGTAAGTATTTAACATCATCATGTGTTAAATTTTCATTCCAATCAAGCAATAAAGCAGCAATTCCAGAGACATGCGGTGTTGCCATTGATGTTCCTGACTTTATTCCATAACCAGACTTATCAGAGCTTAATATATCAATTCCGGGAGCAACAACATCTGGTTTTATGTAATTCCCAAAATCTTGGCCACTTGAGAAATAAGCCCATTGATTAAAATCGTCAACAGCACCGACAGTTATTACCTCTTTCGTATTTCCTGGAGATGAAACACCCAAGTAACCATTACAACTTGGAATTCCTAAGCTACCGCAATTTCCGCTTGCTACAACAATAACAGCTTCTTTAGCAGCTTCTCTTAATGCATTATTTAAAGGACCATCTTCATTAACATTTGCACCTAAACTTAAACTTAATACATCTGCACCATCATTAGTTTCAGGATTATTATCAGGATCTAAAGCCCAGTTTATGCCTTCAATAACAGTTATTGTACTTCCTTGCCCTTCATCGCCTAAAACCTTGGCATTTATCAATAAAGCATTAGGAGCAACACCATTTAATGTTTCTTCATCTATTTTTTTACCGGCTGCAATACCAGCAACATGAGTTCCATGGCCTTGTCTATCTTGTACATCAAAATTACTATCAGTAAAATCCTTGCTTAAAACAACTTTTCCATTTAACATAGGATGTGTTTCATTTATTCCAGTATCTAATATAGCTATCCTTATGTTTTCACCAGTATAACCAAAATCCCACATTCTTGGAGCATTTATCTGGTTAACGCTATTATCAAGCAAGGCATAATAAACAGTATCTGGCCATATGCTATCAACTCTATCTTCTTTTGCTATATTTTTAATTTCATTTAATGGAACTTCAACAACAATAGAATTTCCTATTTTAAATTTACCTTTAATATCTTCTTTATAAATATATTCTTCAACTTTTTCTAAATCTTTATCATTTTTCAGTTGAACAATAATTTTTTCTTTAGAACTTAAATCAACATTCGGAGTTTTTATTTTTTCAAGTAAAACAGAATTAATTTTCTCTTCAACTTTTTTATTATTATCATCTATAAAGAACATTAAGCTAGTTATAACTATTAAAAATATCAATACAAATATTGCTAAATTTAGTATTTTATTTTTCATTTTTAACTTCGCGAAATTTTTCAGGTAAATTATCTAAATTTCCATCATAACTTAATTCTATATCCGAATCTCTTATTTTTTTCCTTATAAAATATCTAGGAAACCACAATTCTGAGAATCTAATTTTATTTCCATTATTATCTCTCTTACCTTTAATTACCCCCATACCATTTTCACCATAGAAAACTTCAACAGAATATTCTTTTAAGATTTCAATTAATCTTTCTTTTGATAAAAATTTCTTTATTTTATTTATAAAATTGATATTTTCTTTTTCGAAGATAGAATCATCGTTATTTAGATTAAGACAAAAATAATAAGGGTCTTCATAATATTCAATATCAGACTTATTTGGATAATCTAACCAAAAGGCAATAAAAGCATCTGCTGAAATACATAAATCCTTAACAAAATTGTTTAAAATTACAATGTTGTGATCATAATCATCGTTAATTTTGAAATCCTCAATCTGAAATAGTAAATATGGTTTTTTTCTTCTATCTTCTTCAAAAAACCTAAAACTGCAATCATAATAATGTGGTTGAATTTTTACTGTATGATCCTTGAAAGTTGTTTTGGCATTAAGTTTAATAAAATATTTACCCTTATAATAATTCTCTTTATAGATTTCTTTATAAAAATCATCTAAACCATCCCATTTTTTAAAATAATTTTTCATTACTATATCTATTTTATTTTTTTTGTTATAATAATACTCTTTATTTTTAAAAAATAAAATAAACATATATGTATAACTCATGGTTTACCCCTCCTAATTATTTCAGTTTCTTTATTATCAAGAAATTCTAATGTCACTCTGAAATTATCAAAATTACTAACATATCCTTTTTTCGTTGCTTCTTTTAATACCTCAACCGTCTCTCTTGTCAAAACCATATTTGATGGGTGCAACAAGAGGAATTCTGGTTTGGTTTCATATATAGACTCAATTGGTAAAAATTTTCTTTTTTCTAAATCTTCCAAGATTATATCATCTTTAATATTATTAGCAGATCTGGCTTTATCTTCGATAGATTGTTTTGTTAGTCTGTAATTATCAGAGTTAGCATAATAGCCATTTTTGTTCATCTCTTTTAAAATATTTTTAGTATCTTCCGTTAGTTTGACATCTGATGAATGTAACAATAAAAACTCAGGCTTTACCCCGGTTAATTCTTCTACAGACAATAATTTCCTTTCTTGTTGCTTCTCAAAACTTATAAGACTTTTTTGAATAGTTTCAGATGTTGTAGTTTTTACCTCAATAATTACAAGTTTACCATTTATTTTTATTAGTCTATCAATTTCTCCGATTTCTTGACCATTTTTAAAAATCTTGATATTCACCATTTTCGACTACTCCATTCTCCAGATGCATCGTAAACTAAATCAAAATTTTCTTTTGATGAATGATATGTATCGCTATCTGGATTGTACAAAGCAATTTTTCGACATTCAGTAGTTTCAGCAATCTTTTTCAGAAGTTTTTTTAAAACCGAGTAATGATTACCATATCTTTTGTCAGTTTCCTGAAGAAAATATTCAATGAGACTATGGGTTGCTGCGGTCATCCAAAGTTCATTTCCTTCATAATCCCAAGATAAATAAAAATAACCCCACGTATCAAGAACTTCACCTTGTGAATCTTTATAATTTCTATAATCAATAACATCCTTGAGATTATCTTTAAGATTAAACAAAAAACAATGCAACCCTAATGAACCAGTTCCTTCTTTTTTGTATTTCTTATATCCTTTATCAAAATTCTCATCAATATGCCTTAAAACTGTTTCACTATTCGCAACTTTAGTAGATTCACTTAATTTACCTAATTCATAAAAATTACCAAGCTTTGATAAACCCCTAACGATCCTAAACAGAACGCTTTTAACTTCATTCATCTCATACCTAGGCTTAGGTTTGTAACCAAAAGGCATCAATCTTATATAATAATCAGTTCCCATTTTATTGAACCTCTTTAAATTTTTCAGGTAATTTATCAACAAAATTATCATAATCTAATTCTATACCTAATTTTCTCACTTCTCTCCTTACAAAATATCTTGGAAACCAAACATATCCGTAATGATCAATAATTTCAGAGCCTTTTTTTCCTTTAATAACACCAAATCCTTCTCCACCAGAGAAAAATTCAATAGAGTATTTTTTTAGAATGTTAAGTAGCTTTTCTTTCGGTAAAATTTTTTTTATTTTTTTGATAAGTTCTTGATTTTCTTTTGTAAATATCTCACTAATATCTTCACATTTTAAACAAAAATTATATAGGTCATAATAATACTCTAATTTGGCATTTATTTGGTTATCCTCAGTAAGACCTGTTAAAGCAATATGGGGATCAACTTCCAAGCATATTGTTTTAGCCAATTCATAGAATATCTTAAGGTTTGATACATCATCTTCTTCTATAATAAAATCATCAATCCAAAGGCTTATTGTAGGTTTATTAGCATAATATTTATCAAGTTTTCCTCTAAATTGTATCAAAACTTTTGAGAAAGCCGTGTGTTTACCAATAGGAACAAATTTAATAAGGTCCTCATATTTAATTCTATAGAGATTAACATAATGAAAGGTTTTATCATAATCAGAATGATAGATTTTTTTATTTTCCTCAGATAAATCATTCCATTTTCTTATACCAATCTTTTTTAAGGCTGTTTTGAACTTATGTAACTTATTTTCGTAATCCTCTAAATCTCGAAATACTAAATAAATTACATAACTATAGCTCATTTAGATTCCCCCCAATACCCTGGCTTTATCCTCAAAAAATTTTAAATCTTTACCAAGGTCATCAGCTTTGCTTATAAATCCTTTAGCAGTTAAATCATTTAAAGTAGATTTGGTAGTAGATTCTAATATTTCACCGGATGGATGTAATAATAAAAACTCTGGTTTTTTACCATAAATTTGTTCTAAAGGTTCTAATTTAGTTTTTAATAAATGATCTAATGCCATTTTTTCATCTTTGGCAATATTCGCTGTAGGTCTAGTTTTTACCTCAGTTATAACAGGTCTTCCGTTCACCTCGATAAGATTATCTATTTGCCCTATCTCACCTTTTCCTTTTTCAATGATATTTAACCCTGTTCTTGTTTCATCAAATTTAAGAATATATTTATCTGTTTCTTTAAAAATCTGCTCTGGTATACCTTTAGCTATAACAACATCAGCACCATCTTTAATCATTCTCTCCGATATATGTTCTATGTATTTATCCCCACCCAACTCACCCAAATAACCTTGAATCTTTCCTATATCACTTTTAGCAACATCAGCTGGTAAATCAGATTTCCTCAAACCATTAATAAAGTTCTCTATAGCTTTAGATATATCATTTTTAATCTTCCTAGCTATATCAACAATCTTTCCCGCTATATTATCTGTTAATCTTATTGTCTCTCCACTAATTTTGTAGATAAATTTCTCGTCACCTTTAATAACAGTAACTATACTTCCCTTCCTAAATATTCTGTATGCACCTTCAACAGCGTCATCAATATGTGGAATTACTTTAAAAACACCTTTTCCAACTTTTACAGTTATCTTTCCAACTTTTGCAAAAACAGCGCCAGGAATAAAATTAGTAGCAAGCCAAACACCCTCCGAAGTACATGAATTCACGCTATTCTGATTATATTCAGCTATTTTTTTATTGCAGAATTCTTCTGTAAATAATTTAATAACAGGAATCTTACATGCAACTAAAAATCCTGTATAATCAAAGAATCCCCCCAACCATGTTTTAGATCCTGTCATACACTGCGCAAAATCACCATAATCCCAAACAAAACCACCTACAACCAAAGCACCTGCAACAATTGGAACTATCGTTGGTTGAAACTCATCTATAGAACTATAATAAACATCTTCATTTTTAACAGTTAAGCCGTTAAAACTATCAGAAGTAACATAAATTGTTCTTTCCTCATTTAATTCATCTACATTTATGTTATATCTCTTTGAAACAGGTTGATTCTCTCCTACTTTTAACGCAATCTCTAAAGTATTAGTACCAAAAGGAATATTCTCAATATCAACCAAACCAAGAAAATTAGTGATTCCTCTTTCTTCATTATCTAGAAAGATATAAACATTAGTAATGGGTTGGCTATATTCAGACAAAACATTAATCCTTAAATTGCCAAGTTGTTTATTACAATCACAGTCAAAGTAAACATCTTTATTTCCATTCACGTAAATATTCTGACCACTGCAAAAATTATTATCAGGACAGTAAACATCTACTTTTCTATAACCATATATAGCATTAGTAGAAAATTTTCCATTACCATCTGTAGAACCTTTAAAAATACCATCAATATTAATTTTAGCGCCTTGCAACGGGCTCTGGTCTAAATAATCTGCATCAATATTTATTATTCCTGTATTTGGAGAATCACAGGTTAATTTCCCTTCAGTACAGCCATATTCACAAACATTACCGGAACAAACACAACTTGATCTGGATTTGTCAAAATAACAGCTAAACAATTTTATATTTCCCTTATAGCAGATATAATTATACCTACTGCAATCAGGATATGGATTAATATTTATTGTTCCAATATTAATATTACCAAACAAGAAGAAACAATCAGTATCCTCACTTACTAATTTAAATTTTCCAGCAGGAGCATAAATAAATATTTTATACCTGTCTGAATCATCCAATACAGAAAAATATCCGCTTGAATCAGTAAGATCATGATCAACAGGATATTCATTACAGGAAGCAACTTCTATTTTATAATTAACCAGAGGATTGTTATCCAAATCTTTTAAATAACCATTTAAATCAAATGTCATGTATATATTACCAAAATCAGCATTACCAATAAAAGTATAATATTCAGATTGTAAATTAAAACCCTTATATTCTATAATTAATTTGTAAATTCCTGCATCTGTATAAATTGAATAAAATCCATTGCTGTCTGTAAGATCTGATCCAACTGCATTATTATTTTTATCAACTAATTTAGCTTTAATATTATTCACGCCATTATTCTCTTCATTTTTCAGATATCCTGAAACTGTTGTTGTCAGAATCAAATCGTTAAATCTCACATTATTTCCTGCAAAAAAGCACTCTGTTAGAATAAAATTGTATCCAAAATACCTTAAGCCCAATTTATAATTTCCAGGACTAGCTGTAAAGGCATAATAACCATTTGAATCTGTATAGTCGTAATTCAATTCATTATTATTACAGTTTAACAAAGAAAACCTTTCTCCTATAATAGGATTGCTATTTAGCCTCTTAAAATAACCATCAATAATAACCTCTGTTGTTAATATAAGATCAAGATTTGTAAAACCTGAATGATAAAACTGACAGCCACCATAAATATAAGTAACACCATTATAAATAAATTTTAATTCATAATCTCCACTCTCTGTCAATATTTCCCAATAACCTTGTGAATTAGTAACTGTGCTTTCTTCAAGAGCCCCGTTGCAGCTATATAATTTAACAGCCACTCCTGAAAGCCAATTTCCATTCTGATCCTTTAAAGTTCCTTTTATCAATGAATTTGGGTAATTTATAAGAAAAGTTCCAGATTGTCCTGTTGCTGTTTTACCATCTGAACTCTCAATATAATTGGAGAAATAAAAAGATCCTCCAAGGCCTAAAACATTAACCAAGCTATTTACATCTATCTCCAGATCCAATTCATAACTACCCGGTCCAGGTATATTTAATTGAAGCGGATTATAATTTACAACAATGCCTGATTCATGAATCACTCTAACGTATAAAAGCACAGTTTCAGCGCCATCATTATGCTCAATACCAATTGTAAAAGGCACTCTATCTCCAAGATTATAATCGTTATTAGGCGTTGTAACAGTTACCTTGTCATTTTTAACACTTAGGTAACTCGTCTTATTATTCAAGTTTACAGATCCATAGCTTAATCCTTCTCTAAGAAAAATATCCTTTTCTGTTCTATTTTCCTTGCCAATTAGCCCCCCGATTTGATTTGAAATTTTGAAGTCTAATTCATTAATGCTGATATTTTTAAAATTTATCTCGTTTTCAGGATAAGAATTAAGCTCTCTTGAAAAGACATTGGTTTTTAACTCGGTTTTATTTATATTTAATTTATTTATCAAATCATTGAGAACATATTCATCTGCCTGTGCTAAAGGCATGAAAGCAACTAAAAAAAACAAAAAGAATACAATAACTTTCTTGTTTACTTTTTTCATCTAAATATTCCAAATATTTTCTTGAAAAATTTTGTGACAATATTTCCTTTATTTTCTTGCTTCAATACAATATTATTATTCTGTTTATCATCACTATTCGTTCCTTTCTCAGGAGAATTAGCTATAACCTTAAAAGAAATTATCTCAGGTCCCTTATCTACATTTACAACTTTGTTGTTTTCTTTTCTGGCTTCTGGTTTTATAGCAATAGGATCTCCTCTGTTAATATTGCCATTCTTAATTTCTAATTTAGGACCATAAATAATATCTGTTTTATTTATAGTTGCATTGAACATTAGATTCCTGTTCTGCTCTAACTTGTTGCCTATATCTAAAATATCTGAATCTTTCTTTGGACTTACATCAATAACTTTCTCATCAATATTAGAATTAATTGGGTCTATTATATAAGTATCTGAATTCACAGGAATAACAGAGATCAATGATAAAACAAGAATTAAACAGGTAATATTGCTAATTCTATTGAAACTTATAGATTTATAAAAATGCATTTTGCCTCCTTTATTTTAAACTTCAAGGTTATTCTTGGATAAGGTAATAGAATTTATAAACCCTTTTATCAAAATTTCCTCTTTAAAAATAATAAGTATCCAAAAGTAAACTACAATCAAGAGACTTGATTTCCATTAATATCATATACATTAACATCTTTGTATGTTCCATATTCTATTGAAGCTGATTCAGATTCAAATAAACATGGTTGTTGATTTTTAACAGTGTCTATATTCGCAAAACAATTATCATTAGATGTAGTTCTATCAGCATGTTTTTTAGCATCAACCCAATATAATCCACTCTGACTTGTTGGTGTTCTCCATCTGCTTTGACAAGGAGTTCCAGGATTAGTTGATTGCTGGGTTGTCTTATCACC
>JAGVYY010000037.1 GCA_018303005.1 Candidatus Woesearchaeota archaeon | reverse complement strand
TTGAGGCTTTAGGAGAAGAGAGAAGTAGCATCTGCGTTCAGGGAATACTGCCCAAACAAGAAACTGGATTGTCATATGATATTTCGAGTGCCTTGGCGCAGCCTAATAATGCCAATGGATGCGTGCAGGTAAATAATCAAGATGGAAACTGTAAATTGAGCTCTGATGAACTGGACCAAGCTAGAAGTTCTGGTGCAGAATGTGCTGATTTAAATGGAGAAGACAAATTTGAATGCGGAAAAAAACAATTATGCAGACAAAAAGCCTGTTCTTCTTCAGATTTAGGACAGTGTTATTGGAATGACGCTATAAAGATATGCAATCCTGCTGTACCTCCCGGAGATAATGGCTTGAGTGGGAAGAACTGTAAGGTCTTTGGTGAAAATGGAAAATGGACATGTAAAGAATTCTGGTATAACGGGATGTTTTCAACAAAATATGAAAAAAAATCCAAATCCAACTGTCAAGATCCAAATTATATCAATGGTATGCAGAACTTCTGCAGAAGTTTAGGTGATTGCGGTTTTAATTACAATGTTGCTGGCAAAGAAGGAGATGGATTTTCAGCTACTGGTCCAGATGATTTACTTGATGGAGATGTCAGGCCTATAAAAGAGGCTGTAAACAAACTGGCCAAGTACCAGTTCAATGATAAAGTTGAAAAACCCTTGAATGGTAGTTTATATTTTGCTTTATACAATGCAGATCTGGCTTTTGCTAATCTTCTTAATGTTAATGAACCTAATAGTGGCAGTAAGGCTTATAAAACTCTTTTTACAATAGCAGGCATTGCATTATTTTTTCCTAAAATTGGTCTACTCTTTACTGGTGCATTTGCTCATTTTCTTGGTTTTGGAGCAACCTACACTTTTGGAGGAGGGCTTTCTGCTACAGCAGCAGGAGCTACAGGATTAGGCACTGCTGCGACAATTGCCAGCATAGCTACAATAGGTCTTATAGCTATTGGTTTGCTGATAACTTTTTTGTCTTTATTTGGAACAGGAAGCAAAACAATAACATATGAATTTACATGCAATTCCTGGACTCCACCTGATGGAGGAGCAGATTGCGAGAAATGTAACTCATTTACGAGATGTGATGAGTATAAATGTAAAAGTTTAGGTGCTTCTTGTACGTTATTAAACAAGGATTTCCCTGGAAACGAAACATGTGTGTGGGATAATAAAAATGATGTAAATGAGGTCATAAGAAAACCACTGGTAATTTCACCAAGAACTGAAAATGATTTTAATTACCCTTCAAATTTAGGAAGCTTTTCAGGCTATGAATTCAAGCAGCAAGCTGACCCTTTTACAGATATAAATGTCGGTATTCAGACTGATAAATTTGCACAATGCAGGATAGGAAATAAGCCTGACCTTAACTTTGACCAGATGCAGGTATTTGATGACACTAGAAATAAGAAAGAGCATAAAATGACAATATCTGCAGCTTTTGTTCCTCAACCACAGCCTGGAAGTGAGAATGCCCAGATACAGATAAATGAAGACCAGATTTTAGCTTATGCTGGAAGAGATAATATTTATTATGTCAAATGCAAAAGCACCAATGGTATTGTTAATATTGCACCTTTTTTTATCAAGTTTAAGGTCAAACAAGGACCTGATTTACAACCTCCTAAAATTGAAGGTTTTAGTGTTAAGGACAATTCTTTTATACCAAATAACATGAATTCAACTGACATATCTGTTTACACTAATGAGCCTGTATTGTTACAAGGCGGATGCAGGTATTCAAAATCAGATAAGAGCTATGAAATGATGGAATCTAATTCAACTTGCTTACAAGGAAGAACTGCAAATAATCAATTTGTATGCATAGCAAGATTGACAGGATTAGAGAATAACAAGGATAATAATTATTATTTCAAGTGTAAAGACTTATCGGGAAACAAAAATACAGAAAGCACAAGACTAATGTTGAAAGGGACAATGCCATTAAAGATAACTTCAGGCACCCCTACCGGATTATTGTATAATGAAAGCATTGACTTAAAGCTTGATACTGCAGATGGTGCTGAAAATGGAAAAGCTGCCTGCTTCTATAGTGCAAGAGAAAACTATGATGTCTCAGGAATAAAATTTGAGCATAGTGATGATGTTAAGCATAGCACTACAATGCCACTGGGTTCAGGAGGCTATACATTTTATACATGGTGCAGGGATTTAGCAGGTAATTATGCAAATAAGACCCTTGCTTTTTCAGTTAACACTAGGATTTCTCCTACTATAATTAGAGTTTACACATCATCAGGAACCATATTAAATATTAAGACAGATGAACAGGCTGTCTGCAGATTTAAGAATGATAACAAGAACTTTAATTTTGATGAAGGTGTTGCTTTTGAAACAACCGATAATATAATACATAGCCAAGTGATAGGAAACAACAATGTGTTCCATACAATATGCAAACATAAGCTTACAGGAAAAATTTCTAAAGTAACAAGCATTTATCCTGAGAATTAGCAAATAATAAAATATATAAGCAGATTAGCTTTTTTATGACAGATGGGAAAAAAAGGGATGGTTAGTCAGGTTTTTACTTATATGTTAATAATTATCGTGATAGGTTTTGTTTTTGTTTTCGGCTTTAATATGATTAAAAAAACAGCTGAGACTGCAGAAAAAGCAAAATACGCAAGTTTTAGGCTAGATTTAGAAAATTTTGTGGAAAATATCTTTTCCAAGAGTCCTGGAAGTTTAGTTGAATATTCTTCTAAGTCAAGAAACAAAAAACCATTGATATTGCCGAAGAATGTAAAAAAGGTGTGCATAAAGAACACTAAAATAGCTCTTGATTATAATGAACTAAATAAATTAAATAAGGATGACAGGTTTAATGTTGAAAATATTAATAGGAATATTATCTTATTGCCTGGTAAATGGAATGCTTTTGACATTGTAGGATTAAAGCCTGAAATAAATCCTTTATGCTTTGATGTTATAGATGAGAAAATGAGCTTTGCTTTGGAGAGCATGTTTGAGGATGATGAGAATTTTGTTGAGATTAAAAAAGTGAACAAAGATGCATAAAAAAGGAGATTTTCAGTTTAACTGGATTTTTGTTCTTGTTGCAGGATCACTTTTCCTATTTTTTTTCATTAGCTTTGGAGTTAAATACAAAGATTTCCAGGAGAAGAAGATAAGCATAGAGGTAATAAAAAATTTTGACAATACACTTACTGCTCTACAGTCAAGTTCATTCAAGACTTTTGACACATTAAATCTGCCTGTTACTGTAAGCAGCAGATGCGGCAAGCTTAATATCGGGGAAAAGGAGATAGAAACAAATAATATAATATTTTCAGACAAGAAATTACAGAACAAGATACTGATATGGTATGAACCTTATAAGATGCCTTTCAAGATAACAAGCTTTTATTATTTAGTTCCAGATGCATCTAAATATTATTTAGTGGATAATTCCGGAGATTTTAGTTCTGAGATACTTGACGGAATGCCAGAAGATATCAGGAAGAAGTTTAAGGTTATAAGACCCGATGAGATAAAAAATAATGATAAATTGATAATATTAAATGGAAATAAGATTGGCAATAGTGTTTTAATCAATGGAAATATAGATGAGGGTTTTGTAAATATAAACAACAATATTTACCCATATGTGGGCAAAGAACTGCTGTATGGTGCTATATTCAGCGAGGATTATGCATGTTTGCTTAACAAAATCCAAACAGAAACAGGTAATATCGGTATCATATATAAAGAGAAAATAAGTGTTATAAGAACAGTCAACTGTGATTATACAGCTTTGACCAATAAAATAAGCAGTTTGCAGAGTAAACTAGATTTTAAGACTGCTAATGATGCAGATAGGGAAAACTCAAGACTGATAGGTGAGGGCTGCGTAGGAGTTTTTTAGAGAAAAAACAATATTAATATTATATATAATATTGGTACCACTATTAGCATTGAATATTCTGTTTTTTTGTGTATCTTTTCCATAAGATCTGTTTTTTTCCTTTCCTGAAGATCCAGCAATATGATGTTAATTATGAATGTAACCAAGAGTATAAAATAAGTTAGTATCATGAACTTATCTGCAAATGTCAGGTATCCTGTTGAAGGTATCTGGTTTGTCAGAGAGACATGGAACATTACTGATGCTATTAAACTAGAGCCAGCCATTGTCAGTCTTTGAGTTATCTTATCAGGATCAATGATGAAACTGAAAAGGACAATCAGTACAATGAATATTATCGGAAGAATTGTCTTTATAAAAGAATTTAATGCTATTTTTGAGATATTTATAGTGAAGACATACTGGGAATAGGTTTCATTATATATCGGGTAGAAATGCTCTTTCTTTTCTGCGCTCCATGAATCTATGTTCCAACCTGTAAAGACAATTGATTCATCTATCCCTGATTCACTTATTACAGGATTATAGTGCAGGTCTTCAACAGTGTTTTCTTTATCTTCCAGTATTATTTCCATCTTCTGGGTGTCAAAAGGGAATTTTTTGAGGTTTACCGGACTGTTGAGGTTAGCCTGGATCCTGTAAAATTTTTCATTTGGCTTATCTATGATTTTGTCAGTGCTGGTTGCTCTTCCGTTCATGAACTCAAATTTTTCAGGAGAGCATTCGTCTTTACATTTCATAGAAAGATAAAAATCTGCTGTAAAATATCCTGTGGAGATGTCAAATTTCCCTAAATTCAATATGTACATGCTTACATCTGCTTGTTGCCCAGCAGATAATGGGTTTGAAGATAATAATACAATCAATAGCAATGGAAAGAGCAGCAGTATTTTTTTCATATAATTAAGACCTCATTAACATATATTAAACAGATGCTATGTTTTATTAATATTTTGGTAAGATTTATTTACTAGGAGTTTTTATATTTTATATGGCTGATAAAAAAGGAGACATACAGATTAATGAGTCTATCATTGTTATTATAGTTTTTAGCGTTATATTAATTATTGCTATAGGTATATTTTATAGATATAATATCCAGAGCGTCAATGAGCTTGAGAATGAATTTCAGGAGAGTAATGTTATTAATCTTCTTAGCACCTTGCCAAACAGCCCTGAAATGTCATATTCAAGGCTAGGTGATGATGATAACAGCATTGATACATCTAAACTACTTAACTTAAGACTGAGCAAACTCGGCTTTATGGAGATCAGGATTAAAGAGGTCTATCCATCAAGGAATAAAGGGGTATGCAGTAACAGTAATTATCCTAACTGTGATGAGTTTATTGTTTATCCTTTTAAAGGGAGCAATAAAAATTCCCAGATTTTTTCTGTTCCGGTATCTTTGTACTATCCTTCCTTAAAAGAACATAGAGCTGGTATTTTGGAGATAAAATGGTACAATTAAACTTTTTTAGAAGAGAGAAGGCACAGATTGAATCTTTTGGATTGGTTATAATAGTTATCCTACTTGTTTTTATATTTGTCTTTTTCCTTTACCTTAGGATTAATTCTGGTAATAATAGCAATACTGACCAGTTACTTGGAATCAAGGCTAATAACTTAAGGAACACCATATTGAAGACAAGTTTATGCAGAGATACTACAATAAAGGATGAAATCATTAGCTGTAGTACTGATGGACAAGGTGATTGTGGTAGTTGTGATGAGCTTAAAAATAACATAAAAACAATTATAGGAAGTAGCTTAGAACCTAATATTGATTATAACTTTATACCTTATGAGATAAAGAAAGGAGATTGCAGGGAAAAAATAACTTCCACACCACAGCCAATTACCAATGACATTACTGTGGGAATTGATTTATGTTTCAAGAGCAGGATTACCTGATTTAAATTTTAATCAGTTAGTGGTGATTATAAGAGTATTTAGGATAAACTTAAGGGTTTTAAGCCCTGTAGATGCAAAATACTGCAGAATTATCCTTGTATTATATTTTTTAGTAGAGAAATGTTTATAAATCAGATTTTTCTTTAGTGTTAGAAGCATAAAAGAAACTAGATTAGGGATAATTAATCTGGTAATTAACAAAAACCCATTATGGGAAAAACACATGGAGGTGTGTTAAATGCAAAATATAAAGAGGATGATTAAAAAAATAAGTGCTATTTCTACAGGTGTTGCTATGTTAGGTATGTCTGTTACAGGTGCTATGGCCGTAGCTGATTTGAATACATATCCTGCACCATTTGTTGATGTGACTGCAAAAAAATTCAATTATTTAGGTGTTGTTGGAGAAATATCAAAAAGTATTGATAATTTAGCATTGACTGATATTGCTACAAGTTTAAGTGCAGTTCCAGTCCCAGGCGCAAGCACTGGTGGAACAGTAAGTGTTACTGGCGGAGAAACTGAAGATGTACCAATCAGTCAGAATATAGTCGGAAACAACAGATTAGATACTGAACTACAGGATGATGATGTGAGCAATCTTTTTGATGGATCAATCTCATTCCAGGGAACTGATTATGATACAAGTGAAGTTATTGAACTTGGACAAAGTGGAGTACAAAATATATCTGTACAAACAGGATTAACAGCAGTTGATGATGATTATAAAGACAATGTTGTTATGGAAGTTGAAACAGATTCCTTAAAGTATTATTATCTTTTCGACGAGACCATTCAGCCAAATCTTACAAAAAGCTCAGATCCATTGGAAATAAGCTTTTTAGGAAAGAAGTTAACAATCACAAGTGTTGATTCTGCTTCTAAATTTACAGCTAATGTAGGGGCTTCCTATAACTTAGGTCCAGGAGATTCTATAACTGTAAATGACAAAAAGGTAACATTAAAAGACGTAGGGTCTGGTGGAAATGTTATTATAGATGTAGATGGGAAGTCAGACACAATTGGAGCAAGTATCACTAAAAATATAAATGGACTTGAGATTAAAAACGATGCTACATTCTATACAGAGACTAAGGCAGAAAGAAGTGCATTCTTGATTATTGGAAAGGATGCAACTGAATCATATCAGGATGGAGATGCTTATGTTGGAGAAAACAAAGATGATCCTAGATGGGTTTGGGATATTGGAAACCTAAATTCAAAAGGAACAACATCTATTACCAATAATATGACAGGCATTGTAATGAGCACTGGTCCTTATGTAGGTATTGAGAACGATTACAGATACTTGGATGGAGCTGATGCAGCAGCACTTGCTATTGGGGAATGTATAGATTTGCCTAATAACTATGTAAGTATTTGTTTAGATAGCTTGACAGTCAAAGATACTGACTATATTGACTTAAATGTTGAATATCTGGAAGGAACTGACTTGACATCAGATTCTGGGATACCAGGCATGTCAAATGCAAATGTTGTGCATATCTATACAAACAAGGACGACACAATAAAAATATTGCAGGCACAACTTAGTCCAGCAAACATAACAGGAGATATAAAGACAAAGGAGTTATGGATTGGTGGAGCAGCTAACTTGTCTGTATTCTATAAGAATAAGGATAATGCAAATAAAAAGACATTTGCAGGTAATGTCACAGCTGCATCTGCAGGTACAGGATGGGCAGAGATTGACTATGGAGACACAAAGAATTCAAATATAAGGTTTAATATAACTGACAACATTGTTATCTTGAACAGTGCATTTAACCTGACCTTAATACAGCAAGGTGATAATTCAAATGATTTGACTGTTGGAACAGACACTGCTACTATTTGGTTCAGCAGAACAAGTGGTGCAATAAGCGCTTTAGGTTCAACAAAGTCAAGTGAAGAAGCTGCTGAAGTTGTATGGGATCAGGCAGCAACCCATGGAACAACAACGAACATAGGAACTAAGGATGAAAACCATAGATTCAGGTATGGTACAATCATAGTTGATCCAAAGGGTAATGGTGCAAGTGACAGAGAATTATTTAAGATACCATCTGACCAAGTGCAGGTAAATGTTGTTGTTAAGCCAGGAACAGGAGCTACTACAATTCCAACTACTTCAGGAGGAATTGCAATCTCTTCATATGCAACAGCACCTAGCGCTGTATTGGATTCAGAAGTGACTACACCAGCTGACCATAATTTGGTTTTGGTAGGTGGTCCTGCAGTAAATAAATTAAGTGCAGAATTCCTTGGAAAAACATTCCCAGCTTATGGTGAAGCTTCAGGATTGAAAGAAGGAGAAGCTGTGCTTGAATTGAAGGACAATGGTGGAAATGTCGCATTAATTGTTGCAGGTTGGGAAGGCGAAGACACTAGAAGAGCAGCCAGAGTGTTGCAGAACTATAGAGCATATACTGCACAATTGAAGGGTACGTCAGTTAAGGTAGCTGGTACGACATCAAGTCCTACAATAGTTACTTCAGCTTAAACCCTTTTTCTTTTTTTCTTTATTATTTTTAAAATACAATCATTCTTAGAAAGATTTTTAATATCTGTTAACAGATGAATAATGAATAAAATGGAAAAGAAAAAGATATGGATAGGTATTTTTTTGAGTTTTATATTAATAAGCGGTACATTGGGACTTTTTTATGAGAATTCTTCTGATACTAATACAAGCAATAATGAAATAATTATCAATGGTATTAAGATACAAAAAATCCAGGATAATGTCTTTGCTGTAGATAACAATGGTATCCGAGTCATATTCAATTATCTGCCAGAAGATTTACAGAATATTACATTGCCTGAATTTAGTCTTCTTAGCGATAAGATCTATATCATCTTTGAACCTGAGCAGCAGATAAGGGCTGTTACTGCTTGTAGCAGAGAAGAGAGCTGTGATATTGACATTCCTGTAAAGAAATGTGATAATGATGCAGTCTATATATCAAGAAAAAACATTAGTAGGACATATTTAATGGAAAAATGCCTTGTTCTTGAGGGCAGTGATATAGATTTAAATATGTATGTGGATAGCTTAAATTACAGAATTTCAGGAGTTAAATAAGATGAAAAATGAAGTGAAAGATTCTAATGTGAAGGATATTATGTCTGAAGAAGATGAAAAAGAAACAACTCGGGAAAGTAATGTCTATCACAATAATACTCGTAACAGAAATCTGAATGTTATGATTGCTGTTATACTGTTCTTTATATTCTTGTTTGGCGGCTTGTTTTATCTTTTTGAAGAAAGCTCTATATTTGGAAATAAATATACTTATACAAACAAAGAAACTGGAAGCAAATATTCATTTGTCAGGGAGAAGATAAATAATGATTTAACCATGAATATCCTGACAACATACAGCATATACAAGGGAGCAGGACATAAATATGACATTCCATTCAGAAACAGTCCTAAAGATTTAGAGAATATACCTGTTGATGCAGATATCAAGAAGAAAATAATTGCAAAGCAAAGACTTTATATTACGCTTGACCCAGAACTTGAAGGAAAGGCTACTATTGCTTCTGTTGAAATTGGTAGGATCTTGGGAACAGCTGAATGGGGAGTTTTCCAGATTCCAACAGGTGTAGGCACTACCAGAAAGACGAATACAACATATCCTGTAATAACATGCATGAATTCAAGTCCTAGAACAGGAGTTTTATGGCTGAGATTAGGAAATACAACACATGTTATTTCAGATAAGGACTGTATTATTATCGAAGGAAAGAATTATAATGACCTTATCAAAGCAGCAGACAAACTTGCATACAATCTGCTGGGAGTTTTACCTTAATGGAAGACATTGATGCATTAATTGAACTAATGGCATGTCCTGTCTGTCATGGAGATCTTGAAATACAAAAAGATAAAAAAAATTTAAAATGCATCAAATGCAAACGTAATTATGCTATAAAAGAAGGCATACCTATTATGTTACCTAAAGACTTATAAGTTTCTATTTTCTATTTGTTATCATAATATAGAAGCCGTGGTCGCATAACCTGGTAGTGCGCTGGCCTTGAGATGATACAAAAAGAAAGCCAGTTTCCGAAAGGATATCTCGGTTCAAATCCGGGTCACGGCGTAATACTAAAGTGTTCAACGTTTAGAAAGCTTTAAATATAAGATATTCTTATAATAAGAAAGTAAGATTAATGGAGGTTAAAATGATTGAAACTATTAAAATGTCTTCCAAAGGACAAGTTGTAATTCCTCAAGATATAAGAGAAGAAATTCATGCAAAAGAAGGCACTATCTTTGCTGTATTAGGTGGCAAAGATACAATAATACTAAAAAGAATAGGATTACCTTCTAAGGAAGAACTGATTAATGAATTCAAAAGAATTGCTAAGGAAGGAAGTAAAAGATCTAGAGAATTAGGAATAAGGGAGAGTGATGTATCAAATATTATTCATAAAATAAGGAGATTAAAGAGGAATAGATGAAAGTTACCGTAGATACTAATTTTCTTATTTCAGCTACCCAATGGGATTATAGTGTAAGTCATAGATTACTGCTAAGATTAATAGAGAAGGATGTTAAAATTTATACTACAAGTGAAATTTTAAATGAATTTACAGAAGTTCTTAAAAGAGATTTTAAATATAATGCTGATGAGATTATTGCTATCATAGGTAAGATGCTTTCTTTTGTTACTTTGATCATTCCTAAGAAACAGGTTAATATAATTAAAAATGACCCTGATGACAATAAAGTAATAGAATGTGCTTTGGAATCTAATTCTAAATATATTATCACGTATGATAAACATTTACTTAATCTTAAAAAATATAAAGCAATAGATATAATTACACCTGAAAAATTTTCAGATAAAGTGAATAATTATCTTAGATAATACTTTTAAAGATAACATATTTGTCTTTATCCTCAAGTAGCGAAATATTTATAATAGTGTTATGGGGATTTCTCCATAGCTTGCTATGGAAACCAAGCGCTGGTGCAACCCTTACGATAAGCAATAAAAAAGATTGCATTCGGTCAATATTATACGCAATTAATTTGCTTATTAATTCTACTTTCTGTGTTGCA
>JAGVYY010000048.1 GCA_018303005.1 Candidatus Woesearchaeota archaeon | reverse complement strand
TATTCAGCAGGAGCACATACTTATTATGCTACTGCTAAAGATAACTCTAATAATAATGGAAGAGATCCATTAACAGGAACAAAGACATTTACAGTGTCAACACCAACTACAAGTAATCAACCACCAATCTTGCAATCAATAGGTGATAAACAGGTTTCAGAAAATGACAGGCTACAGTTCATAATAACAGCAACTGATTCTGAAAATGATCAACTGACACTAGCAGGAATAAATCTGCCTCAAAACTCAACATTAGTCCAGACAGGAAACACAGCAAAATTTTCATGGATCCCTAGCTATGACATGGTCCAGCATCCTTTATTAGAAAAAAATTTTCAAGTGACATTCAAGGTTTTTGAAATATCAAATCCAGACAATTCAGATATTGAATCAATAACAATAAAAGTTCTTGATTATAATAGGAACCCAACAATAAATCCAATAAATGACATTTCAGTTAATGAAGGAAGCTTAGTTTCAATAACAGCAAATGCCAATGATCTTGATAGTGATATATTGAATTACTCAATCAACGATCAGAGATTTACAAAAAGTAATAATGTATTCACATGGCAGACAAGAACAGGAGATTCTGGAGTCTACAATTTCATTATATATGCCTTAGACAGCTTTGGGGGTACAGTATCATCCATAGCTAAGGTAATAGTAAACACAATACAGATAATGAACCATAATCCTGAGATAACATCAGTACCTATAACTACTACAAGAATAAACACAGCATACAGGTATGATGTTGAGGCAATTGACATAGACAATGATGCCTTGACATACTCATTGAACATTGCACCTACTGGCATGGTAATAAATCCATCAACAGGTCTGATAACATGGACATCTGGACAAGTAGGAAGTTATGGCGTCGAGATAAAAGTATCTGACGGAAACAACGGAAATGCAATTCAATCTTATTTGATTGATGTAGTTCAGAATCTGCCTCCAGAAGCAAATGCTGGTCCTGACAAAACAGTATCTCCAGAAGTTCAGATAACATTTGATGGTTCACAAAGTCTTGATTCTGATGGATTTATCAGCAATTATTTATGGGATTTCGGTGATAATTCTAATTCAAACGCTGTAATCCCAGTACATGCATATCAAACAGAAGGCACATACATAGTAAGCTTAACTGTAACAGACAACGAAGGTGCAACAGACACAGATACAGCAGTTATCCAAGTAACAAAAGGAGAGGCACAAGCAAAGAAGACCAGTATACACAAATTTGAGATAAGCAACAATGTAATAATAAAAGAAACAGAAAGTTTCATCGATATATATTTCAATGTGAAAAATGAAGGGAATAAAAGAGAACAAATTAAAGTAACAGCAATGCTGGAAAACCAGTATGATTACACAGATATTAATCTTGATAAATCAGAAAGCACATGGAGAACAATAAGACTTAATAAACCATCAGAAAAAGGACAGTACATAATTACACTAACAGCAGAGAACAAGTATAATGACCATGACATAATCTATAAGGTAATAAATGTCAGATAAACGCGATTAACAAAAGCTTTAAGAATGTTACTAATATATAAATTTATTACCAAAAAGTTTAAATAGGGATAGTAACTTAAAGATAATAACACATTATTAAGGATAATTCATAAAAGCATATGATAAGGGGGAAAATGAAAATGAAAAAATTAAGTTTAGCATTAATGCTTGTTAGTTTATTGGTATTAATAACTATGCCATTATCAACTTTTGCAGCAACAAATTTAAGATTCACAGATGTAGAAGTTAATGGTATAGACATCTTAGGAACTAGCAAAATAGTTCATGTAGAAAGAGGGGACAAAGTAACAGTAAGATTTGAGGTTGAATCATATCTGGCAGATGTAAGAGATGTGAAAGTCAAGGCCTGGATCGGTGGTTATGAATTCAGTGACATAGAAGATGAAACAGATACATTTGATCTTGAAAATGGAACAACAAACTCAAAGACGTTAACATTGAGAATACCAGAAGACATCTCATCCTCAAAAACATATTCTCTGCACATAGAAGCATTTAACAATATAGACAGTGAAAGAGTATCTTTCCCATTAAATGTTGAAGAAAGAAGACATTTCGTCAATTTGTTCAGAGTGTTCTTCACTCCTGGACTGACAGTAAAGTCTGGTGACTTCCTTAGCATAGGCGCAGTAATTGAAAATTTGGGAGGATTCACATCAGGAGAAAAAAATGTAATTGTTGAAGCATCAATACCACAGTTAGGATTAACAACTGCAGATTCAATTGACAAATTATCAACAGAATCAAAATCAACTGACAATCCTGATTTTGATGACACAGCAAAGATAGATCTTCCTCCAATCAGTTTAAATGGAGTAAAGCCAGGAATTTATGACCTAAAAGTCAGAGTAGCATACAACAGAGGTAAAACAATAACAGAAGAGAGCTACAAATTGACAGTAACTGGAGAAGAAATAACTCCTGAAAATGTACAACAGAACTTGATAGTAAATGTAGATTCTTCAAGCAAGGAACTAGGAAAAGGCAAAGCAATAGCTTACACAATAATGATAGGTAATCTTGGTGACAAAACAAGAACCTTCACAGCCGAAGTCTTAGGAACTCAGAATTTCGCAAAAACAAGAATAGAACCAGCAATAGTAGCAGTCCAGCCTGGAAATACAAATCAGATAACATTGTTTGTTGTTGCAAACGATGACGCTGATACTGGAAAGCATCTATTTACAGCAAGAATAAATGAGGACTCAAAGACTGTTAAGGAATTGAGTCTTGAAGGCAATGTAGTGTCATTGGTTTCACCTAAAACAGGAAATTATGAGAACATAAAGACAGGACTTGAGGTAGGATTCATTGTATTGCTTATAATCCTTGTAATATTGGGAATTGTAATAGCAATAAACAAGTCCAGAAGCAGGGATACAGAAGAAGGGAGTGGAGAATCACAAACTTATTACTAATCTTCTCTGTTTTTTCTTTTTCTTTTTTAGCTCTTATTTTCATCTATAACTTTAAATATTTTTCTAAAATACTTCTTTTATGGTAAAACTAAATTTCATGTCAGGTATTGTCATAGGTATATTGATTTTACCGGTTCTTTTTGCAATATTCATTCTTTATCTGTATCTGAAGGATAAAGTTGAAGACTTTTTATATAGGAAAAAGTACAACAAAAAAGAGCCTTTACCAGAGAATACAAAAAAAACAGAAACAAACACTGGAATGCCAGCATCTGATAAAAGCACAAATAGTAAAGGCATGAATACAGAGCATACCAGTGATAATCCTACAGAAGAGGAGATACATCAACAGAAAGAGCATGAGCATCATGATGAGCAGGAACACCACCATGAGCATAAGCAACAACAGGAAACTCTCTGATATAAAGACAAAGCAAAAGAAGATGTAAAATAATCTATATCATTATAGAATAAACATATATGCATAAACTCGAACTTCTAAAACATATATATTCTTTAATAAAAAAGTATTTATATAAATAACTGATTTAGAGTAATAAATAGAGGTTATCAACTATGAATAATAAAAAAATCGTAATAATTTCGTTAGTCTTATCCATATTTCTATTTTCAGCATTAATAAAAAATGTAAACGCTGATTTTTCAGTAAAAGATACGCAAAGTGAAGCTATAGTATGCCCTGGAAGTACTACTTTGTTTACATCTGACATTGAAGGAACAGGAGATTTCTCAGTAAATCTGGAAGGTGGCGCAAGCTCATTTTCTACAGTTGTTCCATTGGGATTTAGCTTAATAGCAGACAAAAAAACCCTTTTTATTTATTCAACACCGAATTCAAGGGTAATTCCTGGAAAATATAACCTTAATCTTCTGGTAAATGACGGGAAACAAGTGCAGAAATCATTATTTATTATTAATGTTGCTGATTGTCATAAGATTGATATAAAGAACGCACCAACAAAAGAAGTCTGCGGCTGCAATTCTGAGAGGTATTCTTTTATGGTGAAGAATTCAGGAAACTTCCAGGAAACGTATGATCTAAGCCTAGGCGGAAGCACAAGTCAATGGGGTTTAACATCAGAATCAGTCATAACTCTAAATCCAGGAGAGAGTAGAGAAATTTTTATAGATATAAAGGTTCCATGCAACAGCAAAGGCGTCTTTGACATAGTTCTTAATGCAAAATCAAGAAGCAGCTTATCAAGCGCATCGGCAAAATCTGAGATTAATGTGAAAAAATGTTATGATTATACAACATCGATAGAGAAGAATTTTATAAGTTTCTGTGAAAGAACACAGCAGATTATACCATTAAAAATAACAAATGCAGCAACTGAAAAAAATACCTATCAACTAAAATTGTCTGGTCCTGCCTGGGCAAATCTTGACAGGAAAACATCAACAATAGAAGCCCTTGACCAAGACACGATAAATTTGATTCTGTCCCCTGACTATGGGACAAATGGTGAATTTGATATTGATGTGCAGATTGAAGATATAAATGGAAAGATAAAGCTGGAAAACAATGTAAGAGCAAACGTAAACCAGTGCAACAATGTAGAAGTCATCATTCCGCAAGAGAATGAAAGAATATGCCAAGGTCTTGACAAGGTTTATGAAATATCTATAAAAAACACAGGACAGTTTCCGAAAATGTTCAAATTGTTCAAGAACCATGAATTTGTAAGAACTGACAAAGACTCATTGAATTTAAATCCTGGTGAAGAGAAAGATGTTTCCTTGGAAGTTGACACAAGCAAGAATGTTCCTTCTGGCACTTATGACATAAAGATAACTTCGGTAGCTTCTGACACAGAAAAAATAAAAGGAGATGACTCATTTAATCTAGAAGTAATATCTGGCAGTGAATGCTATAAGCCTGAAATAAAAGTTTCTGACATAAAGATAGCCCGAGACTCAAGTATAAGCCAGGCAATTGAGATATTAAATAATGGAAGGTTTGAGACAACATACAACATAGGGATAAGCGGCACAGCCTCAAGTTTTATACAGCTGAATCCTGCAACAATAAGCATAAAACCTGGAAAAAGTGAGATTGTCTATCTATATGCATATCCATCACCTACCACAAAGACAGGAGATTATAAAGCAACCATCTTTGTGAGAAGCAAAGATACTGATACAGTTCTTGGATCAAAGAATATTGATATTACTGTACTCGCATCAGAAGAGTTAAGTTCAACAGAAGAACCAACAATAAACACTACAACAACAATACAGGATAATCAGACAGCAAAAAAAGAAGGATTTTTCTCAAGAGTAGGCAGCTGGCTCAATAGTTATCTAACATCAAATCAATCAGAGATAACAGGAAGAAATATAATTGATAATACAACAAAGATTAAAGACATAAAAGATCTTAGTAGAGTAACCGAAAACACAAAGTTTGTTTATAACAATGAAGAGCATGAGCTCTTGATCTCTAATATAAAAAATGACTCTGTAATTGTTGTGATAAAAAGCAATTCAACAGCATTCCAGCTTTCCATAAACCAGGAAAAAGACGTTGATGTCAACGGTGATGGCAAAAAAGATATCAAAATAAGATTGTTGAAGATAGAAAATGACATACCATCTCTTGAAGTAAAGGAGATTTCACTAGAAACAGAAAACAAAAAATCATTGTCAGAAAAATTTGGTATTAATTTCAACATAAGATACCTATATGCAGGTCTTGCATTAATCGCTGTAGTGATTATAATCTTATTGTTCAGAAACCAGATATCTGAATTCCTGGAAGATGATGAAGAGCAGATTGCGAAAAAAACCTCCCGTAATGAAAATGAAGAAGAACAAGAAGATGCCGATAATCTTGAAGATGAATCTAGTGAAAAAGTAAAGGAGCTGAAAATAGGGAGATATGTGATTGCTCTTATACTCTTAGCCATAATATATTTTGTTTTCAGAAAATATGACCTTATAGAAAAGTTAAACCCATACAGGGCTTTCATATTAGGGGCTTTGATAGTTTTGTTGATTATAATAATCCTGGTCAAGTACTGGAATTCTATGACTGATTTCTTTGTATAAAAACATTGGTTGGTTTTATATCAAAACAAGATAACAAATATCCGGATTATCAGGACTGGGTACAGAGGACTGAATATGAATTGCATATTGGCTATAAAAAAGCGATACTTGCTCTTAGTTATGGTCAGCTTGTCGGAAATCTTATTTATCAGCCACATAAAAAATAGCCAAGAATTTCAAATCTTTAAACTAATAACCTTGCTAATTCCTTCCTGCATACTAACACCATAAATTGTTTCAGCTTCAGAAACAACAGCGTCATTATGGGATATAACAATATACTGGGCTTTACTAGCATATCTAGCGATTAATTTTGACAGTTTCTCTGAATTGGTCTTATCAAGAGCAGCATCAACCTCATCAAACAGATAAAATGAGGCAGGATTAAACTCCTGGATGGCAAATATAAAAGCTAATGCAGTCAGTGTTTTCTCTCCCCCGGATAAGCTCCTTATATCCATATATTTGTTACCAATTAATCTTACTTTTACTTCAACACCACCATTAAAAGGATTCTTTGGATCTTCTAGTTCCAGATAAGCCTGTCCTTTGTTTGAAATATTTAAGAAATTCTCTTTAAAGTGTTTGTCTACAATCTTGAAAGTCTGTAGGAAAGAATCAATTTTCTGATTCTCAATCTCCTGCATCATACTCAGGACATCTCCTTTCTCCAGTCTTAATTTCTCAGATTTATCAGTCAATTTGTTATAATCCTCTTCTAAAGTCTCATATACCTCCAGAGCTCTCAAGTTAACATTGCCCATATTCTGAAGGTCTTTCTCGCATCTTTGTATTTCATATTTTATCTGGTCGGTATTAACATTCTTTCTTATCTTTTCATCTTTAAAAGCCTCGAATTCTTTTCCCATACCTTCAATCTCTGCAATTATTTTAGCCCTGTCCAGAGAAACATTGTTTTTCTTCTCCTCAACATTTCTTATCTGTTCCTCCATTCTCACAAGATTATTCTCTTTCCCTTGAATTATTTCATTTAGCTTGTTTCTTTTGTTCACCATGACCTTAAACTGGCTGTAGAATGATTTTTCCTTTCTCTCATTGTCTTTTAAGGTGTCTTGTTCTGTCCTGACCTGCTCTTTTAGATTTTTAAGCTCATTATCAAAATCAAAAATTTCTTTTTCATGGTTCTTTATGATTTGGAAAGTTCTGTTTTTTTCAGATTCAAGAATGTCATTTATCTGGGTATTTATTGACTTTATGTTAGACTCAAGTGTAAGCACCTCTCCTGTAATGTTTTTTTTGTTTTCCTCAAGATCATTGAGATTCTTAACTCCACTGGTCTTGCTTTTGGATCTTTCATCTTTCAGGTTAGTTAGTTCTTTTTCATTGAACTGTGATTTCTTCTCAAGCTCTTTTATTTTATTTGACAGTTCTTTTTGCTTGTCCTCTATTATACTTTTATCTTTTCTCAGTTTAATCAAATCAACTGCACCAGAGATTTTCTCAATCTTCATTATTTCGCTTTCAAGGTTTATCTTTTCATTTCTTAATCTGGAAATCTTCTCTTCAAGTTCTTGTTTTTTGTTCTCAAAACCAGTCAGATTAGATCTTAGATTAGTAATCTCGTTCTCCAATCTTTCAATCTCAGTATCAAGATCTTCTTCCTTGAATCCTGATCCTGTCAAGGGTCTCCTGAATCCACCTATCATAGCTCCGCTCTGTTCCAGTAAGTCACCTTCTAAAGTTACCATTCTGGCATTTCCGACACCAATCTTCCTGGCGACAGCAACATCATCAACAATCAATGTCGATCCAAGAGTATAAGAAAAAATATTCCTGAACTTCGGATTATACTTTATCAGGTTAAGAGCAAGGCCATGTACACCATTCTGCTTGGAATATATATTTGCACTCTCATTGATAATTGCAGGTTTTATCTTATTCAGAGGAAAAAAAGTAACAACTCCGAGTCTGTTGCTTTTAAGATACTCAATGCACTTGGCTGCAACACTATCATCTTCTGTAACTATGGCATTGATTCTTGGTCCTGCAGCAACTTCTAGTGCAAGAGAATATTTCTTGTCGACATTAGCCAGGTTTCCTACTGTATTGTAAATTCCCTTTATGCCTGAATTGATTATTTTCTTAACTAACTGTGCAGATGGGTTTTCTCTGGAAACAATGCTTTTAGCATTTAATTTAGCCTGTTTTTCATTTAGTTCCAGCAATGCTTTTCTTATGTTTCCTACCTTGCTGGATAACATAGAATCCTCTCCTAATGCCTTATTAAGATCCAGGGTTATTGTTTTAAAATTCTGCCTTAGCTGTTTAATATTCTCTTCATCACCATTTGAATCAATGTCAAGTTTTTTGTTAATTTCATCCTGCATAAAAACATTTTTATCATGCTCTCTCAAAAGCAGGTTAATTTCATTTTGTGCATTGCTTATCTCTTTCTGCAGATTCTCGATATCTTTCTCAGCAGAATCATCATCCTTGATGTTGTATTTTTCTTTTAGCTTTTTGATATTATCATCTATTTTCTCTTTTTGTAATGAAAGTTTTTCTTTTTCTCTTTCGAAATTGCCGAGTTCTTTCTTTAAATTATTGATTTTAGTGTCTAATTCGACATTATTTTTTTTTAGCTGTACAATTCTTTCTTTTGTTTTTATTATTTCTCCATTCAGGACATCAGTTCTGGCTGTCTTTTTAATAATAGAAGTTTTTAAGCCATCAATCTCCTTTTGTAATGCTAGTTGCTCTTTCTCTCCTTTTTTCTCAATTTGGTCATTTATACTCTTTATCTCATCTTTTGTTTTCTGGATTTCTTCTTTATAATTATCTATATTCTTCTGGATCTTCTCCTTGGTTTGTTCTTGTTCCATCAGTCTCTTTTCAATATCTTCCCTGCTGTTTTCTTTTTGTTTTATCTGCATATGCAAATATGTAGCCTTGTTCTCTTTTATCTTACCCTCTATTTCTCTATACTTTATTGCCTGGTCCCTGTCATTCTTTAATTCCCTAAGATGTGTTTTTCTCTCAGTAAGAACAATATCAGCTTCCTTTAATTTTATTTCTACTTTTTCAAGCTCATTCAGTGATTTCCTCTTTTTATCCTCATAAACAGAAATTCCGGCAGCTTCCTCAATTACAGCTCTCCTGTCTTCTGGTTTCATATCAGTAAACTTGATTATGTCTCCTTGTAAAACAATGTTATGCCCGTCAGGGTCTATTCTTGCAGTTCCCAGCAGTTCAATGACCTGTTGTCTTGTTCTAACATCATCATTTATCTTATACACCGATTGTCCATTCTGCCTGACAATCCTGGAAAGCTTAACTTCTTTGGAATTTATAGAAAATTCTTTTTTGGAATTATCAAAGATTATGTCAACTTGTGCCTGTTTTGCAGGATCATGTTGTTTTCCTCCGTTATAAATAAGGCTGGGAGCTTTCTCAGCTCTCATTGTTTTTGATGATAAAGAACCCAAAACAAACATAAGACTGTCTGCAATATTGCTCTTTCCGGATCCATTTGAACCCACAACAACACTATAACCATTAGAAAAAGGTATCTCTGTAGACTTAGCAAATGATTTAAAACCATGTAATTTCAGTTGTTTGATTACTGCCATTTTTAATTATCATCGAGAATTTTATTAGCTTTATATAGTTTTTTGTTTATTCAAAGAACATCCCGGTAACAATAATAAATAAAGCTCCTATAACGACACTTAATACTATTTTCCAGTTGAACTTCTCATGTGCTTCTGGCAATAAATCAGAAGCCCCTATATAAAGAAAGATGCCTGCTGCAAAAGCCAACACATTTTTAAAGACCAGTTCAGGAAAAAATCTAGAGGCATACGCACCAGCAGGAGTTAGAATTGCAGCTATAATTAAAGCTAAAATAATACTTCTTGTCTTATATACTGGCCTCATAATTATAGCAGTTGAAAGTCCTTGAGCTAATTCATGTGTAAAAACAGCGATAGTTATGGTTAATCCTAACAAAGGACTTATCAAAAAGCCTGCAGCAATAGCAGCTCCATCAACAAAGTTATCTATCGTCAAGCCAAATAAAGACAACCAGCTAACATTATGATACTGGTAAGTACACTCTTCTTCCTTGCATGCATGTATTAGTATTATTTTCTCTAGCAAATAAATAACGAAGAATCCTAAGCCAATAACAGCTAAAGAAGCTCCTTCTTTTATCTCAGGAATCATTTCAAAAAAAGCTGTTGCTATTATTATACCTGCTGCAAAAGCAGTTAGATATCTAATATTAACTTTTTTAAGATGTGTATATAAAAGTAATATCCCGCCTAGAAGAGTAGACAAACCAGCAAATAATGCATATAATATTTCCAAAGCCATTATTTTTAGTAGAAATTTATAATATAAAAATCTTACCTATTTAATTTTAAATTTTTGAACAAAGATTTGCCATAAATAACAATCATTATTCCAACAACAATCTCACTAATAAAAAGAAAATTAAATCTTAACTTATTAACTATGTTTATTATGTCAATTAAAGCTATTATAAAACCAAATATTACAAATGTTAATCCTGTATAAGATTCATATTCTTTATGTACAGTTACAATAAATACCATTAATACAACAGAAGCAACTACCAAAACAGGAATTAAACTAACAAGATTATCATTTAGATTTATTTCAACAATTACAAAGAACAGTATTAAAAATATTGCAAAGCTTAAGTTTAAGGTCTGCTTAAAACTTTCCTTAATATCTTCATTCATTTTTTAATTCAATAATTATCCAGTTTCTTCTGTTCCTTTTCTTTTTTTGCATTATCCCAAGAAATCCATGATTTTCTAAATATTTCGGGATGTTTATCCCAGTTTTCTTTTAGAAATTTTTGCGTAGTTTCATTGCTCATGTATCCGGGCCCTACTTCTCCGTATCTCTTTTTTATATTTTCTATTTCTTCTTCACGAGAAACTTTTGCAATAATTGAGGCAGCTGCAACAGGAGCATATTTTTCAGCTTTGTGCTCAACAGTTAATTCAATTTCCTTATTATCCAAAAGTCTTAATAAATAATCTTTATACTTCTTAATATTTGGGCTAGGGCAATCAATAATAGCTTTATCTGGTTTTAACTCATTTATTATCTGGGCTGTTTTATGTGCTTCTAACCAATTCAAATTTAGTCCATCCTGATGATTAACAGCTCTATCAATCTCTTCAGGTTTTATTTGTATTATTTTATAGCTTTTAGCTATTTTTTTTACCTCTTTTGCTAATGAAATCCTTTTCTTATGTAATAATAATTTACTGTCTTTAACACCAAGGTTCTTTAATTTATTTAAATCTTTTTCATCAACTAAAACTCCAGCTATAAACAGACTTCCTATAACTGGCCCTCTTCCAGCCTCATCAACTCCTAATATATTAACCATATTATACAAAACTCATCTCAGTATATAAAATTTATTGAAGCTGTAATTTTAAAAAAGAAAAAATTAGGCAGCGCAAGTTCCTTCTAGTTTCCTGCCGTCACCATCATAAGTGTAACTTGCTCCTGTTTCACTGTCATTATACGTTATTGAAACGCTATAAACAAACGAATCTCCTGCACTACAAGCAGCAATGGCTCCGGTTAAAGTTACGCTATCACCAGGATTTAGAACATTATTATTAGCAACGTTGACTGAATTTACAGAAAATACACTTAAAGTAATTTTTGTATCTAAATTATTTTTTACAATAACAGTATCAGTTCCAGAAGCTGAAATAGCATAATTATCAATACCAACAGGAGCCAAACTCCAGAATAATTTGCTTGCTTTCTCTCCAGATCCTCTTCCTATCCCGGGAATACCTCCTAAAACACCGACAACAATTAAAGAGATAATGATAACAACAGCTAGAATTATAAGATATTCAACAGCAGTTTGACCTTTTTTGCTCATTACTAAAACACCTCTTGTTTGTAATAATTAAAACATAAACCAATATTTAAAGCTTTTTATTAGTTAAAAAATCTTGCCTACAAGTGTTCTGACAGCCAAAAACATAATTAATGATCCTATTATCATAAACAATGAATATCTTAAACCATATTTCAGCTTACCTTCTTTTATAGCTCCCAGCAACATGCTTGAGAATACAGAAGTCAGAATCAATGTTACAAAAGAGATTTTAGTTAAAAATTCTATTGATATTGTATCTTTATTTGATAAAGAAGAAAATCCAAAGCCTGGTTCCTGCCATAAGCTAATGGTATTGATGCTTTCAATGAAATGTAGTGATATCGCTAAAAGCAAAGGCATGCCAAGCAAGATTATAAACAGGATAAAAAGAACGTATGATTTTGTAGTGGTATTTAATTCCTTCTTCAGGGAATTTGTCTGTGATATGTCTGTAGACAATTCTTCAAGTAAATGAGCCAATTTCCCTCCTGCTTTCATTGATGATGTAAATAACTGCAATGATCTTTTTAAAGAATCTGATCTAATTCTTTTATTGATATCTGTTAATGCCTCTGAAAAGCTTTCCATCCCTAAAGCCTTTACTGTAACCCTGTCAATTTCCTCTTTTAAAGGACCGAACTCAGGTCTTGCGCTTACTTTTAATGCCTGGAAAGGTGTCATTCCAGCACTTATATTTGCGCTTATTAACTGTAAAAAATCAGGCAGATAAGACTCAATCCTTCTTGTTCTGTCTTCTACCTTAAAATAGATCAGCAGATATGATATAAATTGTACAACAAAAAAAGCAATAATACCATAAATAATAAAGATAAAATCAAAAAAACCGAATAAGCTCCATGGGATTAACAAAGATATCATAAAAGACAGAAAAGATAAAAACAAAGTAGATCCAATATAAATCTCTGGATTTGTATTATTCTCTCCTGCGTATGTTAATAATTGCGAAAATTCATCTCTGTATCTTAATGGTATTATCCTCGCGACGCTCCAGTAAAACCTTAATCTTTTTTCCATGGTGTTTATATTACAGATTTGTTATAGGTCTTCTTGATTTAATAAAACCGATAATTATCAGCTGAATAATAAATGTCAGCACAATAAAAGATATTACAGTACCTGATGTAATTCCTGCTGCTGCAAAATTACTCAAAATTATTATTAAAGTCAATCCAATTGTAGGAATAGCAACAGCAAACAAAAGGTATATTAAACTCCATAAATTCAATTCCTGTGCATAGCTTTTTATCCTGCTTCTCTGATCTGAAGCCAGTTCATCCATTATAATCTTCAAAGCGCCTTTCAGGCTAGCTCCTGCCCTCATTGTGTTTATCAGTTGCCACATTGTTTTCTTATAATATTCAGATCTTAATTTTATTGCTGATTCTTCCAAAGCCTTTGCCAGAGGCATTCCTGAATTAACTAATCTTGCAATTTTTTCAAATTCAGATGAGACCTGCCCATAATTTGACCTTGAGACATTTACAAAAGAGTCATATGTCGGAACACCTGAAGCAATCTGTATAGACAAATCTTTCAGGGCAAAAATTAAATTTTTCTCTATAGCCTCTCCCTTTTTCCCACTCATTATCTTTGGGTAATTTACCAAAGTAAAATAGATCATAAGAAAGATGAAAATTGCAATAGCAAAAGAATACGCCAAAGAAGACTTTATAGGGAAATCTCTTACACTGTACAACAGAACAAAGCTGAATACAAAAAATATAAAGCTGTAAATCTTTGCGTTTATACAGCTCAGAACAAGATATTCTCTTGCATCTGTATCAAAATCAGTTTCTTTTAAGTCATATTGGATTCCAGGTGAAAATCTTGACAGAATATTGGACAATCCAATGAACCTTCTGGAAATTTTTTTGCCTATATGATAAGGCAGGATCATAAAAAGGGGCTTTAATACTTTTGGCATTTTATAATATCTTGTTTGTTTTAACTCCTTTTTGTACAGCTTTTAATAATGCATCTTTGTCACTATAATAAAATTTCATAATTTTTCCAATCCTGTTTATGTCAGTTTCCTTGTTATTCAGAAGCCATTTCAAGACATCCAGCTTCTCATTGATATCGTCCTGGATTTCTTTTCCGGTCATTCCTGTATGCAAATTTAATTCTTCCATAACTCTGACGCTGTTATTAACAACTTCAAAATTATCTGTTCTAGGTCTCCATCTGTACAAATAATTTATATCAAGGTCAGTTTTTCCTGATGTTAATATCTCTGCCAGTTCCAAAGTTTTTCTTCTGTTTGTTCTTCTGTCTCTATACTGCACTAATATCAACTGCAAAGCCTCTGCCTCATTTTTAGGAATATTGATTGGTGGTTCTAATATCCTCCTTTTCAACTGCAAGACAGTATCTGCATGCATTGTACTATACACAGAATGTCCAGTATGCATTGCTTCAAATAAGGCTTCTGCCTGTTCTCTTGTTCTTACTTCTCCAACAATTATCCTATCAGGTCTCATTCTTAAAGACGATATCATCAGATCAAGCATAGAAACCATCCCTTGTCCTTCAGGATTCGCATTTCTGCTGACCATGCTAACCCAATTCCAGTTAAGGTCTTTTGGTAAATTAATCTCTCTAGTATCTTCAATGCTTATTATTCTCTGATTCGGTGGGATAAATGCAGATAATGCATTAAGGACAGATGTTTTGCCTGAAGCAGTTCCACCTGCAACCACAAGACTTAATTCATATTGTATGGCTTGCCAAAGAAATGCAGCAATCTCCATTGACATAAGATTATGTTCTTTAGAGATAAAATGTGTTATTGTCCATGGCACAGTGGAAAATTTCCTTATTGTTAGTGTATTCCCCTTAGAAATCGGGCTTAAGGTTGCTGCTACCCTATCCCCTGTTAACAGATGTGCATCCATTATCGGGTTCAATGCAGTTATCTCTCTGCCGACTTTTCTGCCTATCTGAGATATTATATTGTAGATTTGTTCTTCGTCTCTTATTCTTACATTGGTCTTCAGCCAGCCATGTTTTCTATGATAGACTGATAATGGATAATTTGAATTGTTAAGAACAACCTCCTCTATAAAAGGATCCGCCATAACAATCTCTATGTTCCCCAAACCATAAACCCTATGTAATATTGTCCCTGAAAGATGATTTAAAGTCTGGTCATCCAATTTGATATTTTTATCAAAAAAAGATTTTTTAATCTCATAGAAAATCCTTTTTTTTAATTCAATTAATTTTTCTTGTTCATTAATATCCTGAAATGAAACAGGTATTTTATCAGTCATCTCTTTTGCAATATGACTCAATAAGGCACCTGTCCCAATCGGAATTCTTGGTAGTTCCAGATGATATATGGGAACAATCTCGTTTTTTCTAGGTAAGACACTAACATCAGCCCTGACATGGTCTGCTATTATCTTATAAGTCTCAATGCTTTTTTCTTTTTCATGTTTGTCTTTTATTCTCTTCTCTTTTTTCCTTAGTATCAGTTCGGGATTGGAGAAGATATTTGTAGGATAATGCATCTCTATAATACCCTCATCAACCAGAATCTTGGACCAATTTTCTGTATCTTCATTTGAAATATTCAGTTTATTAGCCAGGTCATTGAGCAGAATAATACCATTATTTTCTTCCAGTATCGAAACTATCTTATCCAATAAGGTATATAATCCTTTTTTCTTTTCCGGATTTTCTGCAGTTTCTAATCTTTTCCTTGCTTCTTTTAATAGCCCCATTTTAACCTTATTTAAACCTCATTTTAATCGCCAACATCAAATCTTGTTAATACCCTTTCATACTTATGAAATTCTTTCGATTTCGCAAATTTTTCTATCTCTTCTTCAGGTAATTTCTCTAACAAATTGTCCATAACTCTCAGGACTTCCTTAACATCCCTATTGACTAAATCAATCTTTTTCTTCTCTTTTTCTATCAGGTCATATACTCTTTTCTCAGGATTACTGAAACTTAAAGCATTTTTTATGTCATCAAATAAATTTTCATCTTTTTTATCAATGTCTTTTTTCTTTCTGATTCTTATAAACAGCAATATCAAAGAAGCTAATACTATTACAAGCATATATATGATTAAAATCTCCTCTTTTTCAGGCATCACCATTTTTATTCAGTTTATTTACTTATTAAAAAACCTTATGTTTTAAGTTTTTGGAGTTAAAAAATGCTTTATTTATTGTATCAAAGATTTCTTGCATTTATCTTTAGCAAGTCTGCAACGCCTTTTTCAACAAGCCTGCCATACGTTGATCTTTCTTCTAGTTCCAGCAAGTCATCCATTATTGTATCAAACCTTACTATTATCCCTTTTATAGAACTTAGCTTTTCTTCAAACAAATCATGGAAATTTGATGCATCAGCATCTGCATCACTTAGGGGAAAGGTATAATAATAAGAATCAAAAATGTTTAAATGTCCTGTTTGTTCTGTTTTATTCAGAGGAAAAGAATAAATCTTATTGGTAAAGTTTCTTCCTCCAAAAACCCTGTTCTCAATTTCTCCTCCAGCATGATTACTAAACATTATGCTTAAAGGACTCTCTGGAAGGTTTAGATAAGAAATTATTTTTGCAGTCTCTGGAGAATATTTTGATACAACAAAACCAAGTTCTCCATATCTTCCAAGATAAACATTAGAAACATGGCTATTTTCTTGGTCAAAATGGATTTTCTTTATTTTTCCCACCAATGTCTCTAATAGCTCACTATTTAACCTAGCTACATAACATTCATTAAAACATTCAATAAAAAACAATGGATTTTCATTTATCATGAGAGATATACTCCTTAGAATAAGCTTAAAAATATTTTTATTATCATTGTTGTGCCAAAATTATATCGCTGCTTTTGTCATTTATTTTGAGATTAGCTCCTGTGTCAATTATTGTTCTTGAATCTGAATTGTCATAATAAATCTCAAATCTTGTTATCTCTCCTTCTAATGAAGAAGTAGAAATCATAAGCATACCATCAGTTCCATAGTTACCAAATTTTACACTTACTGATGAAACTTCTGTAGGATTAGGGGGGTCTGATCTGAATGGCAGCTTGAATTCTGGATTGACTTCTGTTGGATCCTGGTCTTTTTCTTGACTATAGAGAATCTCTTTGCTGCTTCTTCTTATAAATCTCACATTTATAGTAATCTTGCCTGGATCAGCAGAAGGAATAACTGCTGTACCTGCATCCAGAGTTTCATTGACAGTAACATCAATATTTATCCTTTGTATTTGTGTATAATTCGGATTTAAAACAGTTAAACTCCCGGTACCTAAAGAAAATTTAGAGTTATAAGGCTTTACATAAAATTCAGGAACAAAATTATCCATACTTATATTAATATTGTTCAATCTGGAATAATTATCGATAATAAAATTCCTATAATTGTTCATTATTCCTTGATTGTCTCTGTCTAAAGCATATTTGCCTAAACTTGAGAAGTTGACCAAGGTATTAGTCTTTTTAGAGATATTAACAACATTAATATCCATTAAATCAGAATAACTATTACTTACAATATCATCCTCATAGTATCTTAAGATATTAACAGTATCAGCATCTTGTAATTCCTTAATTCTGTTCTGATACGCAATAACAAATGCTAATATTGATATTAACATTATCAAGCTTATTATTGTGAACAAAAATCCCCTTTTATCCATATGAAACCTCCATCTTGGCAAAATAAGTCTTATGTTCAAAAACAAAAGCTCTCCTTGTAACAACAACATTATCAGAGATTAAACAACCAGGTTTCTTGCTTGATGTTATGATGCCTTTATCTTGGTAATAAACAGAAATATTGCCGCATATGTTGCTTGGCAAAGCTGCTAGAAAATTATTTATCATAGTTAAATTTCCAGAAACACTCTGGTCCAAATAATCATTTTTCTCCAAAACGGTTAAAGAATCAAGGGCAATTTTATTTAAATCATTATTTTCGCTATTAAAATGGCTGTTAGAGAAAATAGAGTACACAGAAATTAAAATCATAATGGTAGCCAAGATAGCCAAAATAGCATCTATAGTGAATATCAATCCCTTTCTGTTTTTTCTTAATCCTATCTTTTCCATACTCTTAATTCAACCAAAGTTATGTTATTCTCAATTAATCCCATCCTATTCTTTTTGACAACGATACCTGCATTATCATCTGGATATCTACCGATGTTTTTTATAGTATCATAAGAATTTCCATTCCAGTTTTTAACACTCAATAAAAATTCATAGCCAGGACCTTTTATCCCAAGTATGTTCCTGATTTCATTGTATTTTGTATTATTCAATGAACTTAATCTACTGATCTTATTTTTGTCTAGAACAATATAGCCATTATTGTTGGAAGACATTGATTTTCCTTTAACTGAGCTATCCTGGTTGTTAAAGTTTGAATTCTTAGCAAGGCCAAGACTGAAGACATTGCTCTCATTAAAATCATTCAAACTTATTAAAGACCAATTGTTGGGGTTTCCTTCAGTTTCAGTTAAGGAAGAAATTGCATTCCCTGCAATAATGCTAATGTCATTAGCACTCTCTTCTAAACCAATTTTATTATTACTATAATCTAAGATCTGAAATATCAGTATAATAACTACTATAAACATAAGCATAGCTATAATCAAGTCCAGTGAAAATATCTGTCCTCTTTTATTATTGTTGTATGAATATCTTACCATTTAGATTGCTTAACCTTAGTTCTTTGTTCTGTATGACTGTATTGTTAATGTCAGAAGTTATTATCGGTGCTGTATACAAAAACTCTTGCATTTTCACCTCAACTAAATGGATATTTGGAAGTATTTTAACATTATAATCTTTGCTGTTAATTCTATTTGGCAATAAAATATTTAGCTTAGAGCCATCTCCGCTTAGATATGCAGAATTTATTCCATTGGCAACATCATCTCCAATTTCTTTGGCCTTAAATTCTAGTCTTTTACCATTAATATCTCTGATATTATCATTAAATATACCAAAGACATATAAAAATATAACAAACACAATTACTGTAACTATTATCATCTCAACACTAACTTGTCCTTTTTTCTTTATCTTATATGGCATTTTATGATTGTCCTATTACAGTAAAATCATCGATATAAAACTTATCAGAGTTAGAACTCGCTAATGCATGAATTTTTATGCATGAATTACTACTTGAATATTCAGTTATATCAATAAGGTTAGCTACATAACCGGAAGTTCCTGTTCCTGAATTAAACACCTGCACATAAGATGAACTAGTCATGTTAACATCAATTTTTCCATACTCTCCGCTGTCCAAACCTTCTTTCTTCCAATAGAACTTAAGATAAATCTTGCTGTACGACCCTAAATCCAAGCACTTAATCAGGTAATTAATATCAGCATCATGGTCATCAAATTTTAGTGCATAAGTTCCATTATATTCATCATCATCATCTCTTCTCACATCTCCGTCTCCATTATTACATGTTGTCCACAAATTGTTATGCTCACAGTTTGATGAATTCCAGTTCTCAAGATTATCATAAAAAATAGTTGTATTTGTATATGTAATTGGTAATGTCATGGTGGTTGTAGATGTGCTTGTAGTTGAGCCTATTGTAGAAGTGGTTACTGAAAGTGTATCAGATTCTATGCTTACATAACTATCTTTAGCCTCAATCAAAAAGAACTTATTTCCCTCATTTGAATTTACACTTCCTGATATGTTAAAGGAGAATTTTTTAGAGAAGATAACACCGTTATTAAAAACAACATTCATTGTTTTTCCAGAAATGTTAATGCTCTGTAAGTTATCAGGAACAACGACATAAATTTTTTGTCTGGCACCGATACCTTGCCTATAGACATTTTTAGCAGCATTTTCCACATCACTCAGGAAAGTCTTAGCTTTAGCTTCATTCTCTAACCTGGATGAATAAGAAAAGCTATTGCTATTAAGTTTTATTATGATTAAAAGAATAGACAATATAACGGCCAGTATTACAATCATCTCTATTGCAGCCTGTCCTCTTTTTTTCATTATTACAAGATAATCAAAGCAAATTTATAAATGTTTATAAAATTGGTTCTATCGCAAATTACCCGGTTTTGATTAAATGTCGCTTTCGTCAGCATTAATATCTTGAAACTAAGTAATATCCAGAATTAACTAAAAAAATAAAGATTTGCTAGAACACAGTCTCTTCAGAATATATTGTAATTCCTGTGCTGTCGATTCTCATAGGAAAGATTCTTCCAGCATGTTGTGTAGCTCTCATTTTATAAACCTCTATTGATCTTTCTCTGATATCGCCTTTTCTTATGTTGTACAGCAAAACAACACCATCAACCTCAAATTCTATAGTATTGGTCTGATGCTTGTCAGGATCCTCTTCCTGTTCCGAAACCAGAATAGCTGTGATGCTCCATTTGTTAATGCTCTCAAACAATTGCAGTAAAGCCTTTCTTCTTTCCAGTTCTCTGTCATACAGCAAAGTAAAAGCTGAAACAGAATCAATAACAAGCCGTCTAGCATTTATATTTTCTATAGTATCCCTAATAATGCCGCCTCCAGATTCCAGAACCTTATTCACTTGCTCAGGAGTGTAATTCAGTATGACTAATTGTTTTTTTTCTATTTTATCCCTTAGATTCCAGTTGAAATCCTTAAAGTCATTCAGGATTTTCTCTTCAGATTCCTCAAAGCTTATGTAAACCCCATTTTCATTATGACATTCTATTCCATGTGCTAAGAATTCCATAGCAAAAATACTTTTTCCAGTTCCAGCTCCACCACCCACAATGTTTACGCTATTCCTCCTTAAGCCTCCCCCCATAATATCATCAAGTCCAGGTATGCCTGTAGGAACCCTGCCATTGTCGCTCCAGCCAGGATTAATAATTTTTATCTTTTTGAGATTATCCTTAATATTTTTTTTAATACTCTCAAAATTTAACGACTTGCTTTCAATATCCTTTGAAAATCCTTTTGGCCTTGAAATTTGCAGTTTTCCTGTTTCCAAAGCCATGTCATTCTTAAGCTCATCTATTTTTTTCTCCTCTCTCTGAAACTTGTCTATTATATGTTCTCTAATGACATGTCTGTTTATCCCTTTTTTCATCAGTATGCATATAAATTCTGATTTAAATGTCTTTTGATAATCTACTAGTGCATTATTCTGATAAACTAGACAGGAGAATTTTAAATAGAATCTCATTTATCTCCGAAAGGTTAAATAGTTGCATTAACGCAGGATGATTGAATCAGAAAAAAGTATAGATAAATGGGGACAATGAAGAACTTTGTGCAAATATTATAAATATTCCGACAATTAAAAGCAGAATAATTATAGGAAAAAGCCACCATGATTTACGTATTCTCAAAAAGTCCCAAAATTCACCTATCAAAGTTCTGTTCTTACGCATTTTTTGAACAAGCTTCTGCAATACTATTTGCCATACTACCTGCTATCTCTCCGTTAAATTCTGTATTATAATGTACAATATCTATATATAAGTTTTTTGTTTGGTTTTCTTGCATATCAGCCAGCCAGAGAAGATTCTTCTTTTCATTTTCATTCAGATTGTTATAATAATTACTCAACAAAGCATAGCCATCACCTGATCTGGCATTCTGCCCAAAACCATTAACATAATCATGTCTGGAATAAGGTATATGATAAGACAAATTATACTTATATGTGGGAACAGGCTGAATCACGAAATAAGTCTTAACATTAAACTCGCTGGCTGCTGCCTCTATTATCTTTTTATTATCTATCAACCTAGAAAAAGCATCTTCAATACTATCTTCCCTTAAACCTGTTTCTGTTTCCTTCCCGGGTAAAAAATAATTTATAGCCCTGAACAATGGCAAGTAGCTATATATATCTGAAAAGTCTGATCTTCTTGCCATATACTGTGCAAGCCTTTTAGTATGCAAAGGATCATTATTCACAGTATAAAAATCATTAAGGCCATCAATAAAAACAGCAATGTTTGGAATTTGTTTCTCCACCAGTAGATTCTCAAAAAAAATTCTTTCCTGTGTGCTAAAATAAGCGCCCTGGCCAAAATTATATACACAGACATCAGTACAAGCATTCAAAAGGATATCCTGTAATTGCGAGGGTATTGTTTCATTATCAGCAACACCATAACCAAGTGTTGTGGAGCCGCCAAAAACAAATACATTGAACTTACTTTTGTTTATGGGATACCTGCACTGATTATGACCCTCTCTGAATCCATTTCTGTTGATATTGACAAATTTTCCCCTGAATTCTGGCTCAGTAAATTGCACATATGGCTTGTAAACATGGAACAGGGATTTGGTCTCTTTCAGGAGCAAGTTTATATCCTCATGACTTCTATGAGGATATACTTCGCTAAGAATATCATCATTGTAAAATTTTTGGTTCGTTATCGAGTCTCCCCTTATCTGGATAACAAAATAAAAAAATATGTTAAGGAAAATAAACAGAAGGATAGTGTTCAGTATAATAACAGCGAATCCCTTGTAAAATCTTGAGATTGTCTTAATCATTTGCATAGGCTTCACTATCCCATATATCTTTTTTATTATCACTTCTTTTTATTAAAAATCTGTCAATTACCAAATAATCTATTTCTGTGCCCATCATGCACCTATATGCGTCTTCTGGCCTGCATACTATAGGTTCCCCTCTGATATTAAAGGATGTATTTATCAAAATAGGTATCCCGGATAATTTACAGAATTCCTTGATAAGCCTGTAATATAAAAAATTCTGCGATTCCTTTATTGTCTGTAATCTTCCGCTGCCATCAGCATGTGTAACAGCTGGAATTAGCCTGTGATATTTTTTTCTGATAGGATACACCATCAGCATGAAGTCAGTTGGCTTTGGAATAGGATTATCACATTCAAAATACTTCAATGCATCTTCCCCACAAACAACAGGCGCAAAGGGTCTGAATCTTTCCCGATGTTTAACCTTCACATTAAGTATTTGCTTCATCTTTTTGTTGCAGGGATTTGAAAGAATACTCCTGGCGCCCAATGCTCTCGGCCCCCATTCCATCCTTCCCTGGAACCAACCGACAATATTGTTATGGAATATCAGCTTCGCAGTTTCTTTCAGCATATCATCATTATCCTTAAACTGAAGATACTTTATCTTGTTATTATCCAAAAATGTCTTTATCTCTTCAGTCTTATATCCAGGACCAAGATAAGCATCTTCAAGTACATAATTTCTTTTTTTGTTCAGTATAACATTATAAACGTAAAATGCAACACCTACGCTTGTACCCCCATCACCTGGATCAGGCTGAATCCAGATATTTTTAAAAGGTGTATTTCTTAATATTTTTCCATTGAAAACACTATTCAAAGCAACACCTCCTGAAAGTGCTAGGTTCTCGCATTTTGTTTCTTTATACAAATAATTTAATATTTTCATACCTACATCTTCTGTTATGAGCTGTAACGCTGCTGCTATGTCTTTATGTCTCTTAGTCATCTCGCTATCTCTTATAGATATAGACCCTCCTAAAAGCTTACATAGTTTTTCTGAAGGCATTCTGTTCTTGTAATGATAAACAAAGTAAGACATATCCAAAAAATAGCTTCCGTCATCCTTGATATCAATAACCTTCCTGAGTTTTTTATAATAAAGATTTGTGTCTTTATTCATATCACCATAAGCGCTCAAACCCATGACCTTGTATTCAGAATTATTTACACTGAACCCAAGATAAGCTGTGATAGTCGAATACAACAGTCCAATAGAATGAGGAAATTTAATCTCTTTCATCAGATGAATATCATTCTCTTCACACATGCCATAAACAGTAGTGGTCCACTCTCCTACTCCGTCAATGCTCAGGACAGCAGCCTTATTAAACGGGCTTATCAGGAAAGAGCCTGCAGCATGTGTCATATGGTGGTCAACAAAAAGAACATCGCCTTTGTATTTTATCTTTTTCTTTAATATCCTTATTACCCTTAATTTTTCATTAAACCAGCTTGGAATTGAAGCTACAAATGTATTAAAACTTCTTGGAAACATCTCAAGATGCTGATACAAAACTCTTTCAAATTTTAGCAGAGGCTTCTCATAAAAGCCGACATAATTAACCTCATCTATGCCGATGCCGGCTTCTTTTAGGCAATACCTGATTGCATTGGCAGGAAAACCAGAATCATGTTTTTTTCTGGTAAATCTTTCTTCCTGCGCTGCTGCAATTAGCTTTCCGTTTCTTACAATACAAGCTGATGCATCATGATAAAAGCAAGATATTCCTAGTATGTACATCTTCATTAAAACTGCCTGTAATATTCTATCATTTTTTTTCTTTTAAGATTAAGATCCTCCCAATATGACTTAGCATCTCTTTTCTTTTTGATGTTCAAAAAGACTCTTTTGAATGACTTGGCAATTATAGAAGTCAATCCAACACCAACAATGTAAACAAAGAACAATAATACATAATTTACAATAAAAGCCATCAAATGCCCAAAATCCTTAAAGCCATCCTTAAAGTTGATAAAAAAGACCCTAATGATTTTGTTCATTTTTAATCCTCTTGTTAATGAAAAACAGCAAGATATATAAAATGATAATTCCAAAAAGAAAATGCCAGTATCTTATATATGCGGGCAATTTCTTGTATGATACAAAAGTCAGAAAACTTATGAACACCAAGAAACCTGATGTAAATCCGATTTTTCGGGAAATTTTTTTAATATGTTTAATCATTGCTATACCACCAATATTAAAATTATATAAATATTTCCAATAAAACAAATATTAGAAACCTTTTTATAATAATCTGATGGGATACTGATATGGTTGACGAAGTAGAGCTTAGAAAAGAGAAGGTTAAAAACTTTTTAAAAAACAATTTAAACAAAAAAATATGGATAACGCTGATAGTATATATCATACTATTATTAACAATTTATTTCAATTTTGGAAAGACAATAAAATATGGTCAACTCTTGCTCTTTATAATAATCCCGGCAATATCAATAGTTTTAATCCTGCTGAATAAGATAGAATACGCATTATTGATGAATATAGCAGCATGGGGATTCATAATAAGGATACAGAATTTACAGTTCCTGAAAGATATCACAACAAATTCTTATATTCCGGCTGACCCTGATGCAATGGCTTTCCTAAGATATGCACAATATATCCTGGAAAATGGAAAGCTGATGGCAGTTGATACATTGAGGTATTATCCAATAGGTTTTACAGGAGTATCAGAATTCAGCTTTCTGGCACATTTTATAGTTCTTCTCTATAAATTCATCCATTTCTTCATTCCATCAGTGACATTGGAATTAATCGATACAATGTATCCTGCAATAGTATTCCCGGCTACAGCAGTGATGTTTTTTCTTCTTGTAAAAAAATTATTGGGAACAAAAGAAGGTCTGCTGGCAACATTGGTCCTGACAATCATGCCTGCTTTTTTATTCAGAACAACATCAGGAGTATCAGACAAAGAAGCCCTTGGTGTCCTGCTGATGTTTTCTGCCATGTATTTTTTTATTGCTGCATTAAAGGAAGAAAAAATAAAAAAGACAATATTCTTGAGTGTATTATCAGCCATATTTACTTTTTCAATGGGTATGACATGGGGTGGTGTCACTCTTATGATTAGTGTAATAGGGCTATTCTTTGCAATAAAAATAATGCTTAACAAAATATCAACAAAAGATGTGTATCACTATGTTATATGGTACTTTCTTACACATTTGCTTTTAATATCTCTGTATAGTGAAAAATACACAATAATAAGTATTATCACATCTTCAGCCACACTTGTTAGTTTGCTGACATTTGTTAGTCTGATAATTTATTTTAGTTTAGACATGAATATAATTAACCTTAAAGAAAGAATAGGAGAAAAATTTCCATTGGGAATCACAAGCATTGCAGCAACAATACTACTGGGATTATTGGCGCAGATGGTTTTTTTCGGACCATCATTTATATTAACAATGGTGCAAAATACAGCAACCTTATTAGTAAAGCCATTTGCAACAAATCGCTGGGTTATAACAGTAGCGGAATCTCATCAGCCATTCATAACAGACTGGTTCAGCAATTTTGGCAGAACATATTTTTGGGTATTCATGATCAGCGCAATTGTTCTTTTTTATGATATAGCCAAGTCTTTTAACAAAAACGAAGGGAAAAAACCATGGATTGTAGCAGGAATATTTGCATTGGCTTTGCTTGGTTTTATATTCAGCAGATATAGCCAAAGTTCAGTATTTAATGGAGAGTCTGGCCTTGCATTATTAACATATTTTGTTTCAATAGCATCTATAGGCCTAATAGCCTTGATTCCAGTTCTTTATATCTATTACAAAAAGAAGGAAGACATGCATAAATTCAAAAACATCAATGAAAGTTATCTATTCATAGTTATCTGGTTTGTGATAATGGCCATAGCTGCCAGGACCGCAATCAGATTGCTTTTTGTTTTTACACCAATAACAGTAATAATGTTTGGTTTTCTGATATTCAGGGTTGCTGAAAAAATAAAAAAACTCAAAACACAGTATATAAAGATAGCATTGTACATAATATTAATACTATTCACAGTAAGCATAGTTTCAGATTTTAGCAAAGCAACACTAAATCAGGCTCAAAATATTGGTCCTACATACTCTCAACAATGGCAGATAGCAGGAAAATGGGTCAGGGAGAACACTCCTGAAAATGCAGTCTTCGCTCACTGGTGGGATTATGGATATCTAATTCAGACAGGAATGCACAGAGCAACACTAAGTGATGGAGGAAACGCAAGAAATGCAATAAACTATTTTATAGGCAGACACCTGTTAACAGGGCATAATGACACAGAGGCACTAGAACTGCTAAAAGCAAACAATGCAACTAATGTCCTGATAATATCTGATGAAATAGGAAAATATCCTGCATTTTCCTCAATTGGGTCAGATGAGAATTATGACAGGTATTCGTGGATAAATACATTCTCATTAGATTTGCAGAACACAAAAGAGACAAGAAACGGAACAATGCTTGTTTACTCTGGAGGCACTCCAGTAGATCATGATTTTGTTTACAAAGGAAAGATATACCCAAGAAGAAGCACAGGCATTGGCGCTATATTGGTACCTGTTAACTCAGTAACAACCAAGAACGAAAAGAATGAAACAACAACGCAGCAAAATTTCGGGCAGCCACAGGCAATCTTGGTATTTAACAATCAACAGATAGAAATACCAATGAGTTGCTTGTTCATGCAAGGCCGTGAATTTAAATTTGAAAACTATGGACTTGATGCCTGCTTGTTAATCATCCCTGTAATCCAGAACAACCAGATGAATCAGATTGGAGCAGCTCTCTATCTCTCGCCTGAAGTTTATAGCACCTTATTCACGAAATTATACTTGTTTGGGAAGAGCACAGAACATTTTAAGTTAGTATATGACGACAGTAATAGCATGCCATTAGCAATATATAATGGAAGATTAATAGGACCTTTAAGAATATGGGGAATAAATTACCCGGAGAAGATTGATGTATCAGAGTACTACCTGAATAACGAGTTCCCGAACGATGAAGTAAATAAAATCAATAAAGCATATACATAACAAATTCTATGAAACCAGAGACTGGCAAAAGTTATAAAGAATTACATGAGAAATGGTTTTACCTAATCATAGCGCTTCTGTCAGCTTATCTGATAATCAGGTTAATAGATGAGTCTAACATAATAACAAATTTCCCATTTGATTTCACAAATGACATAAGCAGCCATATGGCAAAACTATACTTTCTGGCAGAATTCGGATTCAGGTCAGTAGTTCATTACTGGTACAATGGTTATGACTTGTTTAGGTTCTATCCTCCAGGATGGTTCTTTTTCACTCTTCCAATATATCTTATATTAAAAAACGTGCAGCTTTCAACCTACATATCAATGATTTCAATTTATGTTCTATCATTGACATTTTTCTTAATACTTGGTAAAAAGTTAGATATAACCTGGAAGAAGAGCATTTTGTTTTTTTTATTTTTCCTTGCAAATCCAATAGCAATGGGAAATTTTCTGAGAGTCGGCAGACTACCTGAACTTCTGTCATGGGCATTCTTCATTCCTTTCTTCACAATAATACTGCTTTACAAAGACAAGCCTATAGATAAAAAATTCTTCTTGATATCAATAATAGGCTCCTTATTACTGTTGTCGCATCAGACAGTTTTCATACTTGCAAGTTCAATGTTCATTTCATTAATCATTATAAGAATCATAGCAAGAAAAAATACTGGGAATATATATAAAATTCTCTTGAGTATGTTATTGATTGTTGTTTTAACTTCCTTCTGGACTATACCTTTTGTTCTAGGATATGAACAGACGAGCATTGCAAATTATAATTTTTCTGAGAGGTATTTTAATTTTTCAGGGCCATTGCTCCTTGAGAGCCTGACAAGCATTTTTGTAACATTGTCGTTTATAATCATTCTTTACATGAACAGAAAAAACGAAAAGAACAAAAGAAATTTTTATTTTTTCCTGCCCCAATTAGCCTTAGCCATTATTATACTCACAAACGTGATAGTTTTTATTCCTATATTGAACAAGATACATCCTGATGCCTACAACACACTTTTTATATTCCTGTCATCATTCTTGTTATTGAAGACAAAATTCTCTATAAAACAAAGAAAAGCATTAATAATCTCGCTTAATTTATTGGTCGTGATATCAATAATAATGTCAATAACATACACACCATGGTTCATAAAAAACAATGACACTGATAAATCGACAATAAAACTGTTTAAGAGCGTAGATGGAAAATTTGTTATCCTGAAAAGCGAATCTTCCTACGCAAAAGCATATTACTCCTATGCACCCATATTCTACCAAATCTCAACGCCTTCAGGATGGTCTCATCAGGAGATAAGTCAGGATTATATAAATGACATAAAAGCCATAAATGAAAATTTTGAGAAAAACGATTGTGATGCATTCAGGAAATCATTAAAAAAGGTAAATACAACAGAAGTGATATCCTATAAGGATAATTGCAAAAAGCTTGAAACATGTAACCTAAAAGAAAAGGCATCAGACAAAGATGCATGCTTATACACATTAAAAGATTAGTTACCTGTCTTTTTCAGGACAACAATCATGCTTAGTCCTATAGGAAGTCTATATCCTGCTTTAATGATCTTATCTTCAATAAAAAGGATATTTGTAAAAATCTTGTTGAGAAAAGGGTTTAATTCAGTCAGGTCAGATCTTTCAATATTAAAAAATTTTTTATAAAATCTTACAAAAAATATCGGAATGAACAAAAATGAATTCCAGTAGCTGAATCTGACAATTTTCATATTTCTGCTCTTTATCATTTTGCACAGCATCTTCCTGGAATATCTTCTCCTATGTTTTAACCTTCTGTCATGAGGACCAAAAAGAAATTCAACAGCTGGAACACTTATAATCAGATAGCCGTTTTTTTTCAAGACTCTTGCTGCTTCATTGAAAGCTTTTCTGTCATCATCCAAATGTTCAAGGACGTCCATGATTACCACTGTATTAAAAGTCTTGTCCTTAAAACATAGTTTAGTTGCATCATTGCAGAACAGTCCATCAAGTAATTTCTTGTTTACCAGTTTTATAGCATCCAAGGAATATTCTATTGCGTAGACTCTTCCATAATCCCCAATAGTTCCAAGATCTTCCCCAATACCACAGCCAATATCAAGTATCTTAGAATCTCTTTTGTTAAGTCTTAAGTCAGATAGTAGATTATCTAATAAATCTCTTTTTCCCTTGAACCACCAGTAATCCTTTCCATGTTGTCTGAATATTTTATAGTCTTCCAGGTCCATGTATAAGATAAAAGAAATTAAAACCTTTTAAGCTTATTCAATGCCTTTTGCCCTGAAGCTAGCAGCTTAAATGTGGAGAATAGTCTCTTTGGATGCAGATAAAACTCAAGTAATGCCCTTCTTTTCCAGTAAGTTATTATCTTTGGTGTCAGACCATTTATAGGCTGATATACTGGATTTTTATAATAATCAAATTCAGATATATCCTTGGCAATCAGGTGCTTTGTCTTTTCATACAAAGTAGTATGTGGCAAAGGTGTTGTAACTGAAAAAGTCGCCTCTTCTATATCGAGATTTTTAGCAAACCTTATTGTCTGCTTTATTTCATCAACAGTTTCTGACGGAGCTCCAACCATGAAAAATCCCAATGTTTTTATCCTAAGCTCCTTTAGTATCTTGGTAGCATTTTTAACATGATCAAGGGTTATTCCTTTTCTATACACCTCATTCAAGATTCTCTGATTTCCTGATTCAATGCCAATACAGACCCTGCTTAATCCTGCTTCTTTCATTTTTTTGAAAAGCTCTTTTTCAACCAAGTGAGCTCTGGAATTGCATGTCCATTTCATATTCATGTTGTTATTAATCATTTCATCGCAGAATTCAGTGACCCATTCAGGATATATTGTAAATGTATCATCCAGAAACTGGAATGAATTGATATTATAAGTCTCTTTCAGAATCTTCAGTTCCTGAACAATGTTCTTTGCACTTCTTTTTCTCATTCCTCTGCCGAACATTGACTTTAGTATAGGCTGGCAGAATGTGCAATTATAAGGGCATCCTCTGGAAGCCAAGATTCCTGTTCCTCTTAAGTTATAGTCAACAACATCCATCTGATACCAGTTATTGATATATCTTTCCATGTTAAGCAAATGTCTTGCAGGTAATGGTATAGTATCAAGATCTTCAATAGGCTCTCTGTTTGGATTAGCTATCACTTCTCCCTTGTCATTTCTGTACCACAATCCCTTTACGCCTTCAAAATTAAAGTCATTATTGATCACATCAACAAAGGTCTGTTCTCCTTCAGCAATTGCAATTGCATCTATATCAGGATTTTCAGTCATTGTTTCATTAGGCATAAGTGTTGGATGCGGTCCACCAAAGATTATCTTAGTGTCAGGAGAATATTTTTTTACAATCTTAATCACATTTTTAGCATCTTTTAAAGAGGATGTCATTACAGAGAAACCAAGCAGGTCATATCTGTTTTTTTTAAAATGGTCATTAAGGAACATTACAGGGTCATCTTCAAATGTAGTATCTATTATGTCAACATCAGCATCAGTGTATTTAAGGACACTGGCAGCCAGATATGCCAGTCCAACAGGCGGATCGCCTGATGGATATTTAAATCGTGGAAAAACAAAGCCTATTTTTGTCATGATTACACCCCTATTTTCATATATATAAGATTAACTTTTAAAGATTAAATTTGTCATATAAAATAAACTTATCATCAATAAACAAAAAGAGTTTATAAATTTTATGTTTTGTCTTGCATTTTGATATATATTTTCTCTTCTATTTGCAGAGAATTTATATCACTCTTTTTTTTGTTTTGATTTCTTCTATATGTATTGCCTTAACCGGACATAGCCTTGCAGCATTATACTCTTTTTCATATATGCTTTCATCTATTTCAAGTTCATATGTGTTGTTTTCCGGATTAAACCTGCTTTTTAAAAGATTCGTTTTTCCCTCTGCATCGTCAAATTTCCATGAATCAGAGACAGAAGTACAGGCAGCTGCCCCTATGCATTTTTCTTTTTCAAATATTATTTTGTATTTTTTCTCATTATTCATTTTATTGGAAAATAAACAAAACTTTAAATCAGTTTCGAAATGTTTTTATAATCATATTATAACACCTCTTCCATGAAATCCATACCTTTTATAGCAGCTATATTTGCATTTATAATTACATACATAGCTACAAACTGGCTTATTCGTTATCTAAAAAGGATTGATTTGGTTGTGAAAGACATGAATAAGAAAAACACACCACTGATTCCTATCTCAGGAGGGCTCGCTGTAATGGCCGGAATCTTCTCAGGATTGATGTTTTACATTTTTTTCCAGACATTTTATTTTAAATACACAGATACCCTGCTTTACATCTTTGCTGGCTTAACTTCTATAATTATGATAACATTCGTAGGTTTTGCAGATGACATAATAATAAAGAAATCCAAAGAAACATCAGCAGGGCTTAAGCAATGGCAAAAGCCTCTGCTTACACTGAGCGCAGCAATACCTCTTATGGTGCTTAATGCCGGAACAACAACAATGGCTCTGCCTTTTCTCGGAAGATTGGATCTTGGGTTGATTTATCCCCTTTTATTCATCCCAATTGGAGTAGTGGGAGCTGCAAACATGGTTAATTTGTTGGCAGGTTTTAATGGAATAGAAGTTGGAATGGGTATTGTCTATATAGGAATGCTAGGCCTCTATTCTTTTGTAAACAGAAGAGAAGTCGCAGCACTCATAGCATTAATAACACTGTTCTCATTAATCGCATTCTTCATCTATAACAAATATCCTGCAAAAATATTCCCGGGTGATTCACTAACTTATTTATTAGGAGGAACAATAGCAACAATAGCTATCATAGGAAATATAGAAAGAGCTGCGATAATAGCCAGCATTCCTTTCTTTGTAGAATTCATATTAAAAGCTAGAAGCAAATTCAAGGCAAAAAGCTATGGTTATTATTGTAATGGGAAGATAAAATCCTATCATGGCAATAAAATCTACTCTATCCCACATTTATTCACAAGAACAGGAAAATTTACAGAAAAGCAAATATTTTGGTTTATGATTTTAATCGCATTAGTATTCTCTAGCCTAATCTGGGTGGTCTAGATTAATATGGTTAAGACTGACAAAAGCAGGAAAAAAGCAAGTTTAATCAAAGACAATGCCATATTATTTGCACTAACATTTGTTGGAAGTACCTTTGGCTATCTTTTTCATTTCATTGCCGCAAGATTCTTAGGACCGATTAATTACGGAATCCTAGGAGCTTTGCTGTCAATATTATACATACTTACAATACCTTTTAACACAATACAGACTACAATAGCAAGATTCACATCAAAATTTAAATCAATGAATGAGGAAGGCAAGATAGCTTATCTCATTAAAAAATCAGTTAAAAAGATGTTTATCATCAGCATATTGTTATCTGCACTTATAATTGCATTGATTCCTGTATTAAAATCATTCTTGTTTATAACTGCAACAGCACCTTTTGTTGTGTTGTCTCTGGTTGCAATATTTATATTCTTATTGCCCATAGTAAGAGGAGTAATGCAGGGTCTTCAGGATTTTAGATTATTGGGCCTGAATGTAATGCTTGAAGGTTTTCTGAAATTTTCAGTTGGTGCCTCTCTTATTCTTGCCGGTTTAGCTGTTAATGGTGCAATCGGAGCAATAATAGCCTCTTTTGCAATACCATTCATCATAGGCATATATAACCTAAGAAAATATTTCAGAATAAAGCAGGTAAAGATAAAGAAAGATAATATTTATGCATATACAGCAACCCTACTGGTTCTGCTTTCAGCATTGACTCTGTTCTATAGCGCTGATTTGTTATTGGTAAAGCATTATTTTACAGATCAAGAAGCTGGATTCTATGCAGCAGCCAGCCTGCTAGGAAAGATAATATTCTTTGGAACAGTATCAATAACACAGGTAATGTTCGCAAAGGTCTCTGAAAATTATTTCAATAAAAAAGATTTTAAAAAAATAATGTATAATTCTCTCATCATAATCGGCCTGGTCGGACTATCAGCTTTTGCATTTTACACTTTATTTTCTGACATCATAATAAATATGTTTGTGGGGAACCAGTTCTTGCCAATAAAACCATATATTGGCAAGTTTGCAATAATAATGACATTATTCTCACTGGTTTATTCATTATCATTCTATAACATTTCAATAAACAGGAAGAAATTCATACTGTTTATAATATCTGGCAACATACTTGAAGTTTTACTGATAATATTATTCCACAATTCAATAGGGCAGATAGTCAACATATTATTGGGTCTTGTTTCAGTATTATTTATAATCTTGTTTGTTTATACAGTTTTCAAGAAAAATGACAGAATTATCAATAGTAATACCAGCATATAATGAAGAAAAGAGAATAAAAGAAACTTTAGATAGTTATATAAAATATTTTAAAGCCAGGTATAAGAAAAATTTTGAGATCCTTATAATATTGAATGGCTGCAGAGACAAGACAGAAGAGATAGTGAAAAATTACAGGGAAAAGAACAAAGATGTAATAAAATATAAGAATATATCCCGGGCAATAGGAAAAGGTGGTGCTATAATAGAAGGTTTCAAGCTTGCAAACAGCAAAATAATCGGTTTTGTAGATGCAGATAATTCTACTAATCCAAAAGCATTTAATGATCTGACCAAAGAACTGGAAAGATATGATGCTGATTGTGTGATAGCTTCAAGATGGATAAAAGGAGCTATAGTAAAACCAAAACAAAAATTATCCAGGAGAATAGCAAGCCGTGCATTTAACATTCTGGTTAAGTTTTTGTTTAGCCTAAAAGTTAATGATACACAATGTGGCGCAAAAATCTTCAAAAAAGAACCGTTGAAAGAAGTATTGCCTTCTCTAGGCATAACAAAATGGGCATTCGACGTTGATTTATTATATCAGCTGAAAAGAAGAGGCAAAAAAATACTTGAGATACCAACAGAATGGCATGATAAAAAAGGTTCAAACCTAAAATTAGGAAAGACAGTTCCAGAGATGTTTTTAGGCATAGTACGCTTAAGGTTGCTGTATTCACCATTAAACTTTACAGTAAAGATGTATGACAGATTACCAGAATCAGTAAAGATTCATCATAGATGGAGATAATCATATGGAAAAGAGCATGTTAGACAAGACCCTGGATTTTATTCTTGGAAAGAATTACGCAAAGCATCTGCTATGGATATTTATAATTGCATTCATCTTAAGGATAATCACAGCTGTAAATCTCGGCCCGAATGCAGATGAGATGTTGCATGCCACTCATTCAATAGATATCATAAAATCAGGGCTCATAGAAGTCATGGACCAGGATCCAGTATGGTTTTACATAACAGATGTATTTTTTAGGTTTTTAGGGGTTAGTATGCTTAGCAGCAGAATTTTTGCAGTTATATCAGGATCCCTATCAGCCATAATGATCTATCTGATTACAGCTGAAATATTTAAAAATAAAAAAATCGCATTAGTCTCAGGCATATTAGTCTCATTCTCTTCATTTTCTATATTAACAAGCATAGCAGAGATGGACATCCCAATGATATTCTTTGTTCTGTTAAGTTTTTATTTTTTAGTTAAGGGAATGAACAATCATAATTACAAACTTTTCTATCTCTCATATTTCTTTCTGGGAATTGCTGTGATGATAAAACAGATTGCAATTGCTTTTATTCCCGCATATCTTATTGCTTTGGCATGGCATTTCATCAGAAGAAACAAGCTGTCAGGCAAAGCAATAAAAGAAATACTAAAGAATTTCATTGTTTTTGGTATAATATTAATAATCATAGTATCCCCTGTTCTAGCCTTCAATTATCTCTTGTATAAAGACCAGAAAATAGTCGACGTTCAGTTTTCCCGTTTTCTTGGTATTGGAAAAGATACATATGCTCCAATATCAGCAACAATGAAACAGTTCAGCATCACTGACTTGTTCTTTACTTATGAAAATGGAAAACACCCTCCAGGTTTGGTAGAAAGCGCAAGGTTTTTCATGGATTTTGATATTATAATCACAATGCTCTTCATAATAGGATTATTCATCCTATACAGGAAAGATAAGTTTTGGTCTGTTATATTATTCCTGTTATTTTTATTCCCATACCTCTTCCTGTCAGGGACATCTTTGTTACCATATCATTTCTCGTACGCAATCACAGTATTTTCTATATTTGCTGCATCTGTATTAGTATTAATTTCTGAAAAAATAAAGATAAAACATGCATTAACTGTCCTGTTGATTGTTATTATAATTTTTAACATGTACACAATAAACAAAAATAATGCTTTTTCAGGAAAAAGTGAAGTTGCCAAGATGATGGATTATGCCAAGAACATTGAAGATGATTCTCTTGTTCTTGTGGATTCAAGAATTTACAGGGGAAGAATAGCCTGGATGTTCAACGACAAGCATTATCTTGAGATAACATATCTCAATCAAGCCAATGAAATGCTGAAGAAATCCTATAACAATCCCGCTCAGATAAAGACTTATCTTATAGAATGCACAAGCGATGACTGTGGATGGGGGAATATCAACAGCCAGCCGCAGCTTAACCAGTCAATGGAGGATTTTTTTTCTTCATTCAAAACAAGATCTGAGCTCAAGGAAGAGATAACAGCATCTGACAATTCACCATATTTTGCAGTATATGAAACAACGCTTTCAATTAATCCATTGATTCTTGATATTGCAGATTCCACCCATGTCTGGTTTTATTATCCTGTAAGATATAAGATAGAAAACCAGATATTCGGCAGATACAATGTCCATAATTCCCTAGATTCAGCAATTGACATGACAGCACACATAATACTTTATATAGAAGTGATAATTGCGCTACTGGCATTGGTCTTGCCATTTTACTTGCTAAAAAAAGAATATGAAAACGAGGAAAATGAGAATACTAAGCATCATAATACCGGTTTATAACGAAGAGAATAGCGTGGAAAACGTAATAAAAAAAGTCCAGGCTGTTGCTCTGAATTTTGATATTAAAAAAGAATTGATTGTTGTAAACGACGGCTCCAGGGACAATACAGATAGGATACTGCAGAATCTTGTAAAAAATTACAGCAATGTCAAATATATAAAACACGAAAAAAACAAAGGGAAAGGCGCTGCAATAAGGACAGGAATAAGCAATTGTAAGGGGGACATTGTCCTGATCCAGGATTCTGATTTAGAATATAATCCTGATGATTACAGCAATCTACTGAAACCAATAATTGAGAACAAATGCTCTGTTGTTTATGGTTCAAGATTTCTGAATTCAAGGCTTAAGCTGTTTGGTAAGGGGAAAACATTGCATCCTTCTCATTACATCGGCAACAAGATACTGACAATGATCATAAGCTTATTGTATCATAAGAAGATAACAGATATGGAAACTGGTTATAAGGTCTTTAAAAGTTCTGTAATAAAAAATCTTAAGCTAAGTGCAAACAGGTTTGAAATAGAGCCGGAAATCACATCAAAAATAATGAAAGGTAAATATCAAATTTATGAGGTCCCTATTTCTTTCAAGCCAAGGGATTTTAAGGAAGGGAAGAAGATTTCCTGGAAAGATGGCATGAAGGCCTTGTATTATATAATCAAATACAAGTTTCAAGAATAAAATAATCAAAATTATACTGATTGAAGCATTCAAATATACCCGAATATATCAAACATGCAGCCAAATAGTTGTAACTGTATGTGGTTTGAGATGGAAATTACAGACAGGAGTATGAACCTATGGATCTTACATTTGGACAAGCAGTACAGAAGGAAGTGCTCAGACTTGCAGCCGAGGGCAAAGACACGAACCAGATTGCAAAAATCGTGTGCGACCAAGATCCCAAAGGCTATAACTACGGCATCGGAATCATGCTGGACGGCAATGGGCAACCGATGTCAAGTTCACCCACACTGCTAGAGTATACACATACAGAACTAGATAACAGCCGATACGGCAATTACATGAGTTCGACTTCCCTGATGAATGATTTAACAATGGCAATACTGCAGTGGCAACGCATTCCAAAAATATACCAGGAACATTTCACACTACTC
>JAGVYY010000022.1 GCA_018303005.1 Candidatus Woesearchaeota archaeon | reverse complement strand
GTATAACCTTTCCTAAATCTTTCTATAATGAATTCATACGGATCTTGCCCAAATCCTTTTATTTTTTCTTTCATAAAACAATGTACAGAACAATTATTATAAATCTATCTTTTACTACCACCTTAAAGTTACTTAAATATTATATTATATGCTTGTGAAGCTCCATTGCCTTTAACATTTAATTTTTTAATATTTTTTTCCAGAATGTTTATCTTGTTTAAAAATGAATTCACAGAATCCTCAATTTCATCTTGTGAGATATTTATAAGGTCCCTTACCATCATTATGTCCTCAAGATTATAGACATTTACATAGTGCTCAATGTAATTCTTAAAAGGAAAAACCATTGTAGGCTTCTTAAAAACAGCTGCTTCTGACAATGTGTTATGACCAGCTATTATTATTATGCCTTTGCAGACCTTGAGGTATTCAAGGAAATTTTCTTTGAATCTATATGATACAACATTTTTTGTTTTCAGATTCTCAAAGCCGAAGATGATAAAGTCTTCACTGAACTTCCCGGATATGTTAACTATATGATGTGCAACTGAAAAGCCGAATGTAGAACCGCCGAGCATGACAAGAATCGGTTTTTTTCTCAAGCCCAGTTTTTTCATCAATATTCTTTCACTAGGCAGATCTTCAGGAGCAGCTCTGACAATAGGGTTTATGTAAAAATACCTTTTTGTATCAGCTCTTTTATCTTTTATTGTCGGAATAAGCACAATTTCTGCTCTTTCATAGCATTTTGATATCTGCTTATAGTAAATCATGGATTGTAACCTTTCCATTAATGTCAGCTTTCTTTCATTCATGAATTCCTGCCATTTTACCAAATCTAGATTGTAAATTGCGACTGTCTTTATTCCTGTAAAATTTCCTATGAAAGTCCCAACAGGCTGTGCGTCTACAATAATCAGGTCAGGTCTGAATTTTTTTATCTCATTGTAAAGTTTTATCGAGTCTATCAGAAAATATAACGGATAAGGCAAATTGTACAGTAATGTTTTTGATTTGCTTACAACAAAGTTAGTTTCAGGAAATTTATGGCCAATTATCTTTATTACAGGAAATTTATTTTTGAAATAATTATATGAATTCTTGAAGCCGGCTATCTTTATCTCCACATCTTTGATATTTTTCTGTATATGTGTAATAAGGGCCTGTTCTCTCATTATATGCCCTAGGCCAATGCCGGTTATTACGAATAATATTTTCATATTATCTTATTCTATAAAATCTTTCAGCATACTTTACTTTTATCTTCCTGCCAAATCTTATGGCTCTTATATATATCGGAATGTACTGCAGATAAACAGACAGCCATTCTGTAGGATTAAAGATTTTTATCATCGCAATCTTTTTCTTGAAATATGGTGTTATGTCTACATAAATTTTTGGAAGGTTTTCATCTGTAAGGCTCCACACTTCATAGCCATAAGTCGCAATATTTTTGTTCTTCATTATGTCTTTCATCAGTTTTGTAACAGCTCTGTGATTTGGGTGTATGTCCTTAAATGACGGAATGAAGATCTTTTCAGGATTGTATTCCTTTATGAGATCCTCAATATCTTCCCGCACAAGTTCTATCTCGTGCTTTAATTTTGCATCTGTCAGCTTCAGAAATATTGTTTTATGAAATCCAAACTTCTTTTCTGCCTCCAAGGCTTGTTTTTCCCTTTCCTTTGTTATATAAGATTCCTTCAAATGAGGATTTGACAATTCGCCCACAGAAAAGATTATTTTTATTATATTATAGCCCTCTTTTATGTATTTCAAGGCAGTGCCCCCCATAGCTATTTCCAGATCATCATTATGAGGGGAAAATACAAGTATATTTTTCATATTTTTGAAAGAAGAGTATATTATATATAAATTTAATGAAATTGCAGCTAAAAAAAGAGCTAAAAAAACTAGTTTAAATCAAATCAGGGAAATTGACAGTAATGCTGTGTATTTGTTTATGTATAATCTCTGAACTAGCATTAAAACCTGTTGGGCTCATAATCTTATCTCTTTCTCTAGCCATTCAATGTGTTCATGCTTTCTTCTCCAAAAAACATCTTCCCAGATATAATGAAATGCCAATTTTTCCCATCCTTTGAATCTTTTGAAGAAATCCAATATTTTCTCTGTTGAAACCAGTTTTTTGTTGAATATTAACCTTGATATTATTTTTTGTTCCCAAGGAGGTATTGTTTCCAAAGAATCGCAAAAATAAAAATCCTCAAAAAGCAAATATTCAACTGAAGCAGGACCAATTCCATATAATTTTAGCATTTCTTCCTTAACATTTTCTTTGTTCATTTTCCTTAAAATAAATTCATCGATTTTCTTATTTGCAAATTGTTCTGTAATTTTCATAAAAAACTTTGCCCTATATCCAACTTTCAAATCTCTTAATTTTTGTTCTGTTGAGCTCATCATCTTTTTCGGTTCCCAAAATATTGAGAGATCCTTATTATCAAAATTTACTTTCTTTCCAAATTTCTTAAATAAATTCTCCAACATCTGAACAGAGCGTCTTATTGTTGCATTTTGCAGGACTATATAAATTATCAAAGTTTCATAAAGAGAATTTGCAGCTATTGGCTTCATTCCTTCCCATCTCTTGATAATTGGACTGATAACTTTGTCATTCCTGAAATTCTTGCAAAAATAAGATATATCTTGGTCAAAATTAAATCTCCATCTAATCTCAGGAATTAGGCTTTCTACGAACTCTTTTGATAAAGGTTTTTGAGAGTAAATATTGAGTTTTATTTTTGGTTTGTTGATTGTTCCCTTGTTTTCAAATTTTAGTCCCAGCTCCTGTTCCTTCCATATCATTGTTATCCAATATTTACCTTCTTCCCAAATATTGTCAGAGGATGGAAAATGAGATGGTTTGTGAAAATTACCATCAAAGTTATAAGAGTTTTTAGGCGTAAAGAAGAGTTTTATTTTGCATTGTAGGTTAGTATGATTCATATTAATCCTATTTTATTAGCTTGTTTAATAATATGCATCAGCCGGGATTTGAACCCGGGTCTTCGACTTGGAAGGCCGAAATATAAGCCATATTTTATAAAGATGAGACCATGTAAAAAATGTAAAAAGAGAGAATTGGATGTTACTGACAAGCCAAATAACTACAGATGCTGGAATTGTGGATATTTCTGTATAGGCAAAAAGTACCTAGAAGATTAAGTAATTAGAAATTCTAACCTCCAGCAGGATCAATAAACTTATGCTCTTCCTGTATTTTATACAATAAAACAGCAAACAATTTAGCAGTAATAACAGGAGTTTCAGCTAATCTTTTATATAATTAAAGGATGTAAAAATGAACATAAAATCAGGGTTTTATTCTACAAAAAATCCATTTTATCTAATGATCTCTGGCATGAATTTGGGTATGATTATTGTTGCAGGTTCAAATACTGAATTTTATTGGGTTGAAAAGAAAGAAGATTAATTTTTTATCATCTACTTTCGGAAGTACTTGCTGGAAATATTTCTTTGAATCTTTCAATGTTATAATAAAGTGGATTATCAAAATCACTTACAACTCCCTCATTAATCTTTCTTATCATATCTATTACTGATTCCTCTGGAGAAATTTGGCATTTAAAACCAAGAATATATTTTATTCTTTGATTAGATATTTTATATGTTCTAAATGGTTTGGCATTTAAAAAATCTGCTACAATTCCAACCTTAAGCATATTTGAAGTGAACAAAGGCAGCAAATTATATGCCAAATCCTTAATCTTATAATTATCATAGGATATATTAAATATCTCTCCTCTTACTTTTTCTTCAGGGCTTCTAAACAAGCAATATGTGCTCTGGCAACATCTCTAACATTAACAATAGGCCTGTACATTTCGCCGCCATTATCTAATGTGATTATTCCTTTTTTAAAAGCATTTTTAACAAATGTATTTACAACAAGGTCATATCTCATTCTATGACTAAAACCATATACAGTACCTTGTCTTAATATCACGGGTGAAAATTTTTTTTTACCGGCTAGTTCTAATAATATTTGTTCTCCAGCATATTTAGACACTGAATAAGCCGCTTTTGGATTTACTTTTGAAGATTCATCAAGGAGTTCTTCTTTACCTAAAAATTCCATACCTTGATCATATATAGAAGCGCTTGAAGCATATGTTAACTTTTTAATCCCCTTTTCTCTACAGATTTTAGCAATTATCTCAGTTCCATCAATATTTATTGAATTGTTTAAATCAGGCCTATATTCTGCAGTTGGATCATTAGAAAAGCCTGCTAAATGTACAACACATGAAATACCGTCTAAATCTTTCTTTGTTGTATGCCTTATATCCTTCTGTAAAATATCTACCCTATCTTCTAGATTTTCAAAACCTTCAGATAGGTTATTCAATGGATCTTTACCAAAATAAAATGTGTCTAGCACTCTTACATCATAACACTTTTTTAAAAGTTCTTCAACTAAGACACAACCAATATAACCAGCACCACCAGTAACTAATATTTTTGACATGATATTAATATTTTAGGGAAATTTATTTAAATGTTATCATAAGATTTTTCTTGAACTAAGTGTCTCTGAAGATAAGCTAAGTAGTTCCAGAAAATGAAGAGTTTAAAAGATTCTTTTCTCTATACTCTTTAATTCATAAAGTTAGAAATTAACAAGAAAGGAGAATTTGATAGAGAAAAGCCTTTATTGCTGTTTTCCTTCAAGGCATTCGCTGAATTTATTTAATCTAATGATTGCCTCGTCTTTTTAGTTCCTTTTTAATAGCAGAATTATCTAAATGAAACCTATCATAAAACCCTATTTTGTTTTTGCCTACAAGATTCATTAGACTGCTTAAAACTGAACGCAGAGATGCATTTCCCTGATTAAGCTGATTTTCACCTATATAATCAAAATCCCAAATATCAAAAAAACTAACATAAGGCCCTTTATTATCCTTGCCTATTGAAATAGTAGAATTCTCTAATCTTCCTGTATCGATAACTGTGCTATTAACAATCTCATGAATATTTTCTCGCTTAGAAACATCTATAAAGATATTTTTATGAGAGAATTTTTTCAAGCTTTAACTATTCTTTATTATTTATAACAGCTCTAATTAATTCTTCTCTTAATCTAATGTATGATATTGAAGCTTTAGATTATTAATCTGTAGAATTAAATTTGGGTCAGGACATAAATCTAAGAATTTCTCTCTTTCATTTTTAGATGCAACACCTGGAAAATCTCCTGTTTTGCCTAACATATCCTTAATTATCTGAAAATGTAAATGAGGTGGCCAATGCCCATTAACAATTGAGTTGCCTATTGCTCCAATAATATCTCCTTTCTTGATCATTTGGTTTATCTTTGTATTATTTAAAGATTCAAGGCTTAAATGACCATATAATGTATAGAATTTTACATTGTCTAGAGTATGTTCAATGATAATTGTAGGGCCATAATCACCAATACCTTTGTTGTTGTTAAAACTGTGTATTTTTCCATTGAAAGGGCATATAACCTTTGTATTTTCATCAGCGAATAAGTCTATGCCGAGGTGTATTGTTCTCCTTTCATTGCCTGAAAATAAATTACTATGATTGTAAATATACCTGTCTTCATTGTATTTTCCTATTGCATATGCAGCATTTTTCTCTTTTAAGATTTTTTTGATATATGCAGTAAACTTTTCAGCATCAGCTATGTTTATGCTTGTCAAATCTTTATTGCCTGATGATAAATCCAGAATAACAGATTTATTATTATGATAATCAAAATCCAAAACACCACCCAACTCTTTCTTATGTCCTGATAAGAATGTTATTAGATTCATTTTTCTCTTTTGCTATTTGGGCAATAATACCAGACATTAAGGTTTTCATAAGGCCCTGATTCATTAATTTCATGGTCTCCTGATAATATGCACTGTTTATTTAATCTACCCCCAAAATGGAAATCCATGTTATAAAAAACCCTGTTTATAGGGAGATGGCATGACCTTGCCTCTGCATAAATTAAATTTAAATTTTTATATATCTCATTAACTAATATCCTTGTTATAAATGTTACCAGACCCCTGCCTCTGTGCTCTCTTCTTGTTGCCATTTCACTTAACTCACAGATTCTGAAACTTCCTAAATTTGTTTTTATGCCTGATATCTCAGCTATAGCAGCAGATACTATTTCCTGTGTTTCTGAATGTCTTGCAATATAAAAGGGTGAGCTGCTATTGATCATGTCAGCTATATTTTTATGGTTTAATTCTACTGTGTAAGTAGCATATGCTTCTTTATATAATTCAAACAATGAATTAACATTCCTATCATCTGCTACAACAAGCCTTTCAGCCTGATAATCCTCTAATGAAGGATATCTCCCATCTGGTTGTCTTAAATATAAATCATTAACCATTTGGCTTTCTTTAGCTAAAGTTCTATCATTATCTTGTCTGTTTGGTGTGTTAATGCCTAGATATATAAGTGAAAAATCTTTGAATATGCCCTCTAATGGAATAACGGCTTCTATGCCATCATTATTATAATCCATACTATTACTGGCTAAAAACCTGGCTGTAAATCTTGTTGCTCTGTTTGTATGCATCATAGAAATTCCTTGTTTTACAAGAGAGTCTATGTTTTCTTTTGTGTAATGCAGAGCTTCTGAGAAGAACTTTATTCTATTATTTCTCTGATCATAGTACATCATTCCAATTTTGCCAAGACTTGGATTTTCTCTGTTACAATCTAATTTCAAGTTCATTTTATTCCCTAAAACAAAATAGAAAAATTTAAAAAGTATATTAACTTAACGTTAATATATTAACAAATATTAAAAGTTATGTTATTATAAAAAATGCTATGGCAACAATATCCCACTTAGTAAAAAACATTGTAGGAAAAAGACCTTTTTTAGAAGAGGTTTTAGCCAGAGGCTTAGTCAATTATGTAAACCTTGCCAAAAACCTGCAGCCTGAAATAGAATCTGAGCTAAAAAAAGAAGTTAAATTCTCTGCTATAATGATGGCTCTGAGAAGAATATCTGAATCATTAGAAGAAGACATAGTGAAGCATTCATCTGTAAAGTTCAGGGAAACAGATATAACTGTAAAGTCAGGTCTATTTGAGATAACTGTTATTAAATCCCAGAATATAATGAACACAATCAGGAAATTATACGGGTTAATTGATTTTTCAAGCGGGGATTACCTTACTATGACACATGGTCTATATGAAGTTACTATAATTTCGGCTAATAAACATAAAAATAAAATAATAAAAATACTTGAAGATGAAAAAATAACCAAGATTATAAACAACTTATCTTCATTGACAATAAGGATTCCAATAGATGCTATTGAAACACCAGGATTATTTTATATTTTAACAAAAGACCTTAACTGGGAGAATATAAATATTGTTGAAATTGTCTCAACACTGACTGAATTAACATTTATACTAAAAGAAGAAGATGTAGCAAGGGCTTTCAATAAATTAAAAGATCTAACAAAAGAACAAACACAAACATTTAAATAATATATTAAACTTGGGGGATTTCATGAAAAAGAGGGGATTGGTGTTATTTACTTTTTTTGTTTTTGTGATTATTATTCCTCAAATTAACTATGCGCAGGAAGCATCGGATTCTAGTCCAGAAATACAGGAAAAAGATATATCCTTATCCCAAGATGTGGGAATAACACCAGACAGTAATTTTTATTTTATAGAGGATAAAATACTAACAAAATTTAGGGATGATATAACCAACAGGGAAAAGAAGATAGCTGAGGTAAAAGAGATGGTTAAAGAGGGTAAATTAGAAGAAGGTAAAATTGCCCTTGAGAGATATAATGAATTTGCAGAAAGGCTGGAAAAAGAAGTTTCCCCGGATAAACAGGAAGAAGCAAAGCGAAGTGCAAAAGCTATAAAAAGAGCTGTTAAGGAGCTTGAATCAGAAATCCCGGAAACAGAAAGAAAAGAATTTATTGATATGGTAATAATTAAAGAACAGGATATTGAAACAGCTGCAGAAATAGCATCAAAGATAAGAGAATTATGCCAAACTCTTTCAAAAATTGATCCGGAGAAATATGCGATAACATGCAAAACAGATGGTTATTCCCCGAAATGGCAAAAAGACTTAGACAGCAAATTAACAAGCGAGCAACGAAAAGAAGTCATGGCATTCTTTGATATAATGAACCAATGTATGCAGACTTCAGGTAGACAGTGTAGATGTGATGATATAAGTGTAAAAGCATTTGCAGCTAAATGTTCTGTTGTTGCACCTTTAGCAGTAAAATGTGATGAAGGAGATGAATCTTCATGTGAAAGAATAAATGAAGAAACACAGAGTATGGCAAATCTGCTTCCAGAACATCTTCAATCTGTATTTGCAAGTGTTGAAGAGAAATTCAACAAGGTGCAGTTTGATAAGTTTATGCCATCAGAATGTAAAGAAGCAAATGCAAAGACTCCTAAAGAATGCATGCTTGTAATGATAAAGGCACATGCTCCAGAAGAATGTGTTTCTGCTTTGGATTCCGGAGAAATTAAATTTGAATCAGAAAGGCAGTTCAGACAGGCTTGTGAAGGGATAATGTTCAAGGCTAATGCTCCTCAAGAATGCATTGATGCCGGAATAAGAGACTTTAAGGAATGTGGAAAATTATCATTCAAGGCTAATGCTCCTCAAGAATGCATTGATTCTGGGCTTACAGGAGAACATTCTTCTGATGGAAGAAAATGCGAGGAAATGATGAAAAAATCGGAAAAGGAAAGACAAAAGAATAATGATACACCTGGATTTAACATGGATTGCAGACGTATAAAAGACCCGGAAGAGAGGTTAAAATGCTATGATAATATCTTAGATATGTCAAAAAATAACTTCGATGACTTTGAATTAAGAGATGAACAGTATACTCAAGACAGAATAGACGAAGAGAGAAGAGATTTCAGACAACAAGACCAATTCCCAGAGGATTTTAATGAACAGGATAAAGAAAGATTCAACGAACAGTTTGAAGGGCAATTCGATGATAACCGAGACATGGAAAAATTAAATAAAGATATGGAAAATGTTGATAATAACTACCTGAATTCAGAATCTGGCTATCCCAAAAACGGAATCTTTAATGAACAAAAAGAAGAGCCTGGCGAACAGGAACGTGGACGAGAAGAGCAAAATACAGGCTCACCAACAAGCTCGTCAGGGGAAGAAAGCAAAACTGAAGGCAGTGAGAATTATGTAAGTTCATCTAACAATGAAGAAACGTCAATAACTGGAAATGTGTTCTCTGATATTTCAAAAGGTAATCCATTCCTTGAATATTTTTTTAGCAGATAGCTCTAAGAATAGTTGAACTACAACACTTGAACTGCAGTTATTTACAGCTAAAATGCAATTTTCTCAGGCTTTCTATTGTGGTTTTTAATGCTTTGGCTGTATAATCTATTTCTTTCTTGTTGTTGTATCTTCCTAGTGTTAGTCTTATACATGATCTTGCATCTTTTTCATTTAAACCAATTGCCTTTAATACATGGCTTATTTCTACTTTACCTTGTGAACAGGCGCTTCCTGTGCTGCAATATATTCCTTGGAAATTTAATTGTTTTAAAATGTCTTCTCCAAAAACATCTTTAAATCCGATGTTTACATTGCCGGGCAATCTTTTTTCTTTTGAGCTGTTTAACCATGAATCTGATATTTCATTTAATATTCTGTCAATAAGATAATCTCTTAAATCTCTAACATTGTTCTGTTCATTTTCTATATCTAAAATCTGAACAGCTTTTCCAAAACCAGCTATTAGAAAGGGATTTTCAGTTCCGGCCCTTAGATTAAATTCTTGAGAGCCACCATGAATCAAAGGATCTATTTTTGTATTTTCTTTTACGTAAAGCGCTGCTATGCCCTTTGGTCCGTAAATTTTATGAGCTGATATCGACATCAAATCAATGTTCTCCAAATCAATTGTTAACTTGCCTAAAGATTGGACTGCATCTACATGGAATAGGATATTATTTTCTTTGCATATTTTGCCAATTTCATTTATATCCTGCAATGTTCCAATTTCGTTGTTAGAATGCTGTATCGAAATTAGTATTGTCCTTTTGTTTATTTTATTTTTTAAATCTTCAATGTCAACAAAACCTTTTTTGTCTACACATAAATAATCAACATTATGGAAATTTTCAAGAAATTTACATGCATTAAGAACAGAGCTATGCTCTATCTTAGATGTTATGATATGCTTATCTTTTTGCCTTAATGCTATACCTTTCAAGGCAAGATTATTTGATTCTGAACCGCATGATGTGAATATTATCTCTTCTGGTTTTACTTTTAACCTGTTTGATATTATTCCTCTGGATTCTTCTATAATAGCCCTAGATTCCTGGCCAAGATCATGCAATGAACTTGGATTTCCATATTTGTTCATATGTAGATTCATATAATCTATCACTTTTGGATCTATCCTGGTTGTTGCAGCATTGTCTAGATATATTGTTACCATTTCATTACTGAATAAATATAGATTTAAAAGCCTTTTTTATTATATGTTATGGTGAAAAAATATGGTGAAAGGAATTACCTATTCAGAGATTGCATCTTCTTATAATGAGTTATACAAAGATGAGCAGATAAAAAAGTTAAGTATGATAAAGAGAAATATAAAAATTGCTCCTGTCCTCCTAGATGTCGGCTGCGGTACCGGGATAAGCACCAATTATTTTAATGTAAAATCTGTTGGCATTGATAATTGTAAAGAGATGTTGAATATTGGCAGGAATAACGGATATAACAACCTGATATATGGGAATGCTGAAGATCTTCCATTTAAGAACAAATCTTTCAATACTGTTATTTCTGTTACTGGATTTCATAATTTTAAAGACATGGAAAAGGCGTTGAAAGAAGTAATAAGAGTCTCTAAAAATGGGAACATAGCTGTCTCTTTTCTAAAAAGTTCTTCAAAGCTGAAAAATTTCAGGACCTTAATAGTAAAATACTTTAAGAAATTCAAGGAGATTGAAGATTCCAAAGATATTCTGTTCATAATAGAACAACCAATAAAACATGAATAAATCAGATAGTAGATTTTTGTCTAAATATTTTTTCTCAGATTTAACAATCTCAATAAGGTTTAAATTTCCAAGATAGAGTTGTTTTGGGTCACATGTACTGTCTTGCCGAACTTATACCCCATCTCAACTGCTAGTTCAGCTAATCCAGACAGCTTATCTATGTCACCATGTGCAGGGATAATATGCTGTGGTTTGATAAGATTAATAAAATCCCTATGATCTTCTCTTGCAAGATGGCCTGAAACATGAATTTCTGTGAATATTCTTACTTTTTCCTGTTTTAGCCTTCTCTCTAAGATTTCCCTATTAGCGATTGTTTCTGGAGTTGGTATTGTCTTGCAGGAAAAGATAACTATATCACCATCTTGGAATTTCCAGGGTAGATCACTTTTTGACATTCTGCTTAATATAGATCCTGGCTCTCCCTGGTTGCCTGTGCATACAATAATATAGGATTTCCTGTCTTTTTCAATCTGTGATAATCTTTTTTTAACCCTGTTTGAAAAACCAACCAATTCTATGTCATCCTTGAAATTTACAATATTCAATTTTTCAGCTGCTGAAACATATTTATGCAATGATCTGCCGAGAAAAACAATCTTTCTGTTTAGATGTTTTCCAAACTCTATTATGCTCTTTAATCTTGGGATATGACTTGAAAACGTTGTAATGACTATGACATTGTTCTTCGTGTTTACACCAAGCATAACATCTTTAAGTAATTCTCTTGCCACTTTCTCACTTGGTGTTCTCATCTCTTTCTTTGAGTTTAATGAGTCCAGGACTACAGCTTTAACACCTATGTTTCCAAGCTGTTCCAGCTTTTCATAATTCGGCGGTTTTCCTATGCTGGGATGGTTGTCAAATTTAAAATCATTTGCATAAAGAAAAATCCCTTCTCTAGTATGCAGGGCGCACAGGACAGTTTGGACTGTTGAATGTGTTATATTAATGAACTCTAATTTCAGGTTATCAGATACTTTGTAGATGTCATTTGAAGTCAGCGGAATGAACTTATTCTTTAGTTTTATTTCCTTGTCTCTTACCAATGTTTTTAATATCTCAATAGTATATGGAGAGCCTATTATAGGGCATTCACTGGTTGTTAGCTCTCTTGGATCCCCTTCTTCATTATACCTCAATAATTTTGGCAGGTAAAGCCCCATATCAAAGATAACTATTTCATTGCCTACTTCAACAGCACACATGTTCTTCCCAACTTCACTAAAACCTCCAATGGTGTATATCTTCATTTTATAAGAATTTTATTTTATCTCCAATATTAATACTTTTTGTTTTTCCACTGTTTAGCTCTATTACATATTTTGCTGGTTTTATTGGTCTCAAAATGAGTTTAAAAGGCTTTACATCTTCTCTTTTGTCTACTATTATATTTTCAGAGTTGACCCAGAGAATATCTATTTTAAAAAGCATGAAGAATGTATGTATTGAAGATTCTTCGATAGAGTCTTTTTTATTGACCAATATATAAGATGTATTCACATCAAGATTTCTCTTGAGCATTAATCCCTTGATTCTTGAAAATAATGATCTGCAGTAAATAATATTTTTTGCCAAAACCGTGTTTCTTATTTTAATCATGAGTCTTATAAAACTGGAAAGAATTTAAATCTATTCAACTGTTCCTGAAAAATCAACCCGGCTTTTATGGTCGATTGAACTTCCCTGTATTCTGTATAAAATATTTAATGTGCCAACAAATCTTTTTCCGTTTGTCAATGTTGTACCGCAGTTTGTCAATGTTATTGTAGATGCACTTGTTGTTGAGATAGAATTTCCAGTTGGAATTGTACAGCTTGTTGTATCTCCAGTAGCAGGGTTGGAATTAGGTATTGTTGTTGTACTTGATGTCATACCGCTTGGGCTTGTGAAGATTACGCCTCCTACCAAAGCACTGTCAACACCAGAAGCTGATAATGCAAATGATATTGAATCTGCAACTGCATCTGTTGCTTTTACATCATTGCAAATTATCGGAGGTGTTGCCTGACATGTGTTTGATTGCTTAGGGCTAAATACACCAAGGAAAAACAATACACCAAGAATAACCAAAATAATCAGAATTGCCCAGCCATAAGTCATCAAAAATTCCATGGCTGCCTGAGCTTTCTTTTCTTTTATTATAAACATTATATTCATTCCTCTTTCTTAATTATTTATACATTTCATTGTGGTGTGTATGTCGCATATATTTTTTTGATTTTATGTTGTTATAAATTGAAATGCACCAACTTTATATGTAGATTGGCTGACTGTCGGATTTGATACGAAAGTTGTGCTTCCAGTTGATTTATATTTACTTAGTAGCTGAGGTGGATTCTGTGGACAACTTGTAGGAGAAGGAATATAATTCTTTATATTAAAGCCATTAGAAACACCAACTGCAAACCAATACTGATTGCCAGCTGTGACAGTAATTGGTGAAGTAAGAGATTGTGTGTGCCAACCTGTTAAACCATCACCAGCAAATATATTTGTTTCTGCTAATTTTGTTCCAGGAGCATTATTGTTATCATTGTACACTACAAGTTTTAAATTAATTGAACTAGTTAAAGTATTATCAAATGCATATATGCCTATTCTTTGAATATTTAAAGTGCCAGAACCAGGCATTGTCCAAGGTGTGTAATATTGATAATAAAGCGGGACAAAATAAGAAGTAATTAAACAATTCGTATCCATACTAAAAGTCTGTGGTGGTAATGTAGTTCCTGTTGGAATATTTGATAGTGATGCTGTGTTTGGAACTTCATCCTGTGCTTTGATGGCAAAGTAATATGTTGTTGATGGTGATAATCCTGAGACTGTCATAGTTTCTGATGATCCAGCTATCTGTGGTGCTGGTTCACCTGTTGCATCTGTTGAAGTATCCCAATTTACATCTGTTATTGCTGCTGTATTGTATCTTACTATGTATGTTGCTGCTGTACCTGTTGATCCATCATCTCCTGGTGCAGTCCATGTTAAGATTATTGAACTTGAAGTTGGACTGCTTGTTTGCAGGTTTGCTATAGCTGCTGGGGCTGTTGTATCTCCTGTTTGCAATGTTGTAGTAGCACCGCTTGAGGGTCCTTCAACTTGTCCTGAAGCTATTCCTATAATTGTATGATCAACAGCAGATAATTTTTGTCTGTAAGTTACTGAAATCTCGGCATTTATCTTTTTTACATTTGTTAAGGGAGCTGAAGGAGTACATGTTATTGTCTTTTGAATATCAGAAGTTAGTGATTTATCCGCTGGAATACAATCTATGTCACCTGCAGAACTTTTTATTTTTATGTTATCAACTGTACCTGATTGTATATTTGTGCCTGCAAGAACAATTGATACAGAATCCTCTGTGAATTTGACATCTTTGCAGACAAATGGAGCCTTTAATTCGCATGTGTTCGGTGTTTTCGGATTAAAGACGCCTAAATAAAACAGAACACCTAAAGCTATTAATATAATCAGAATTGCCCAACCATAGGTCATCAAAAATTCCATGGCT
>JAGVYY010000047.1 GCA_018303005.1 Candidatus Woesearchaeota archaeon | reverse complement strand
CAAGGACATCTTTGGAGCAGAGGGAAGTTTGCATCAAGCATTGGCTTCTCAGATATTGAGAAGACAACTTCCTATATTCAAAATCAGGAAAAGCACCATAGCTTAACCCTCACCGGAAACTCCACCCTTTAGGGTGTGAGAGGAGGTCATATGTATGAACAGAACTGGTTGAGTGATCTGAAAGTACTGTGACAAACCACCAGTTAAAATGATCATAGCTGTTCCATGTTATATTTTTTGGAAGAGGGAGTTCAGGGAATATTTCATTATATCCAAATAAACCTTTCTTATTTTTGTAAGCATTAACAAGTATCGGTATAACTTCCCTTGCTTTTTCATATGATAACTCATACCTCACCATTAAATTTATTTTATGAATAATATTAAATAATTAACTATTTTTTGTTACCTATCTTTACATTTTAAGAATCTTTTAAAAACATGGAAACTCTAACTGATGGGATAATAAGAATAAAACCTAAATATATTGAAACAGGAAAAAACTATAGAAAATTCAAGAGGAAAGATTTAGGAGATTTATTAAACTCTATTGAGAGAAGAGGTCTGATACAACCTATTATTGTTACGAATTCATTTAATTCTGAAGATTCTGAAAAAAAATATGCATTAGTTGCAGGCGAGAGAAGGCTAAGATGCTGTGAAATCCTAGGAAGAGATGTGGATGCTATATACAAACCAAATTTAACAGAAGAGCAGATAATTACAATACAATTAGCTGAAAATACAAAAAGGCATATTAATCCTGGCGAGATGGCTAATTCTGCTTTTAACTTTTATAAAAACCTTGTAAGCGAGAAGCTTGGCACAAACCCAAAATTCTTGGATAACTATTCTCCAGCAGATATGCAAGAATACAGGGAAAAACTGACACTAACAGATTTTTCTGCTATAATAGGCAGAAGTGAATCTACTATCAGGGATTATTTTGCCTTTGTTTCCTTAGACAAAAAAATTCAGGAATTAGTCATAAAGAACAGATACAGCTTTGGCAAAGCAGTGGCAATATCAAAATTGCCTGAAGATAAACAGCTTTTAGCTGTACAAAAGTTTAATGGCAGACTAGCGGATATAGAAGAGATAGTATCTGCAACATTAGATGAGATTAATAAAAAAAATGGATATCGGTATGATAATTTTGAATTAATTATAGAGGAAAAACATGAACCAAAAAAGAACATTGAATTAATCCATTACCTTAGCAGCGCTAATAGGGTGTTAATAGCAACACTTGAATATATTAAATATAAACAATCTGATACAAACGTGGATGTTCAAAACATAGCAGAAAAATTATATATGTTAAACTCTATTAAGAAAAGTCTTGAAGCAAAATTAAATCAAGGTAGATTAAAAAGAATATTAAGTGCTATCAATGATGGAACATCACAAAAAGATTTAATTCTTAAGAAAAATTTTAACATAGCAAATGTTAGTGCATGTGTTCCAGAACTAAAGTTAATTGATTTAAGCCTTTTAGATGATGATGTTAATCAACCAAGACAAACTTATGATCCTGAAGGTATAAAGGATCTTGAAGAAAGTATAAATGAAATTGGCCAAATACAGCCTTTGGTTGTATCAAAAAATAATGCCAGATATGATGTTGTTGATGGCCATCGGAGATTAATGGCATTAAGAAATATTGGGGTCAGGCAAGCAATATGTTTAACTAGAGAATTAAGTCCTGTAGAAAGAAGAATACTGCAATTTGAAGCAGAGTTTCATGAAGAGGACAGGCCTGATGAAAGGGCTTCAGCAATTCATAAATGGATAAGGCTTAGAGAGGAACAGGCAAGACTTAATGGCAGTAATCTAAAGAAACAGGATATAGCTGACAAGCTTGGCATGAGCAGAAGCACATTAAGAACTGCATATGGATTTGTTGAATCAAATAATTCTATCAAAGATATGTATAGAAAAGGCCTTCTAACCTACAATGCTGCAGCAGAGCTCTCAAAATTAAGAAAAAATGTTCAAAGGAAAGCAGCTTTCATGACCTATATAAATGGCAGAGATGTAGATACTGCAAGAAGGATTGTAGCCTGTTATTCTAATAAAGAAACTTACAGAAGAAACCTGGAGTTATTTAACGATGCAGACTTAGGAGACACCATGTATAATTTTGAATATGTTTTGGATAAAAACGTAACAATATATTTGCATAATACTTCACTTGAAAGATTAGAATCAGGGGATTTAAACAGCATACTTTTTGCAAGGAATTTTTATTCTTTAATTGACAATATGGAAAAATTGTATTCTTACATTAAGAAAAAGAAGAAACTATAGTAAGTGTATAATCTGTATTATTGAATTAATAAAAAATAGGAATACAACAGCTATAACCACTATTGTTAAATAAACTGTCTTGTTCCAGTAAAACACTTTCTTGCCGTCAAAGTTCCAGAATGGTATCATGTTGAACAAGGCAAGCCATGAATTGACAATAAACCCGTAGGAAGCTATCTGTTCTAAGAATGTTCCTGAAACTGTAAAAAATTGCATTATCAGGAATATAAAGGCCAATATCAGATTTGTTATAGGGCCTGCTGCCGATATCCTCCCATTTCTTTCTATGTTTACATTTCCTGAAATAAAGACAGCACCTGGAGCTGCAAACACTATGCCTAAGAAGCTTGTCAGCAATGCAAACAGCAGCATTGAATCAAATGCAATAAATTCAGCCAAGCAGCCATATTTTTGCGCTAGTTTCTTATGCGCTAGTTCATGCAGTAAAAAACCAACACCCACTGTTATGGCTGCGAGTAGTATATTATAAAGCAGGTCCATCGAGAATTTGTTAGGGGTTAAAACAATAGCAAATGCCAATGAAATAACTATCCATGCCTTTAACAGGTCGATAACTTCGTGCTTTGAAAATCTAAATCTTCTTAGTATCTTTTTCATTTTGTTTCTTTTATTTTATTTTTGTTGCTATTTGTTCCAAATTTTCATTTACATTATTTAAATTTTCTTTTATCAAAAACATATTGTCCCTGTTTAGATTTATATATTCTAGTTTCTTGTGCAATCTTAATGTATCTGATTCATGTTCTATAATTTTTTTTATAATTCTTCTGATATTATCTTCATTATTCTTTAAATGCTTTATATTTTGGCCTATATGGAACTTTTCTATATCGCTGAAGTTTTTCTCTGAATAAGCGTTCGTTGTTATTATGGCTAATGTTATAGATTTGCTTATACTGTCATATAGATCATTCAGGTTATTCTTTAATTTTTCAAGATTATTCTTAAATTCTGTAATCCCTGAAGATTTTACATTTTCGTTAAAGCTGTTTATTATATCATCTGTTTTTAATTTAAACTCTGATATCTTGTTTTTATTGTTTATTATCTTATCCTTAATATTCAGTGTTTCTAATGTTTTTATTTTCATATTTTTTAATAAGAACTCAAATGTATAAAAAGTTAACTGTCTTAATCTTGGGCAAACAATCCTGGGTCATGAACATCAAATATTCCTAATCTTGCTCCAGCATCCAGCCAGCCATGCGCATAGTTCAATGCTGCAAATGCATTCACGAAATCCTTTTTCCTCTCAAAATGTCTTGCATCGCTCAGATAATTTTCAATCATGTCAATAAATTCTTTTCTTCCATTTTTTATGTTAATTTTTTCTTTTGATGCTTTGGCTTTTTCAAGAGCTTTTTCAGCGATTGAGAAATATTTGTCAAGTTTCTCTTTTGTTATGTTCTGCATTTTATTTTAATGTTTTGTCTGTGCCTCAAAAATCCTCAATAAATAAGTCCTGATAAATTGTCCCTTTTTATTTTCTTTGACTCTGTGTCAGCTTTTTTAAGGCTGTCAATTGTGAAACTATACGGATTTTCAAGATATATCACAGGCACTAGTGTTGAGCCGTATCTTATTGTTGGATCAACACCATATTTCCTGGACTGATAAACAATGTTTCTAAGGGTTAATATCTCTTTTTCTATCTCATCAAGAGGTCTTAGCCTACTATTATTTTCAATGACAGCTTTTCTGTCAAGAACATTATGAAAATAAGGAATTGTGCCCCCAAACAATATATCTAGGGTAAATAGTCTGAGCAACTTTGGGCTTTCTCTCACAAATTCATCTGTTTGTTTATCAAGCGATGTAATATTGGCTAAGAGCTCATTTATTACTGATTGATCTCTTGTTTCCTGTAATTTTAATCTCTTATTATGTATCTCTTTTTCTATATTTTCTAATCCTCTGGTTCTATGGAAAAAATCTAATGAATAACCAGTGTTTACATGAGCATCAACCAGCTGCTCAGATCTTTTAAATCTTTTATGAAGGCTCATGTTAAATGCAAACTCGCAGTTGCAGATAGCCTCTATTTCATACACAGAGCTTAAGTTTAGATTGGTTTCATTAACTGGCAAATTTCTGAACTTAACTTTGTGAATTATGTAAGTTTTCTTGTTTTTTCCATTCAGATAAATATTGTATTTTTCCCTTGAAGGTATTCCAATAACACTTTCATCACCATAATCATTAATCTTGTATGTCAGCCCTTCATGCTTTTCTTCTGCTTTTTCAGACATTAAAAAATTAGAGTATTCTCTTCCCCTGATTATCTGCAGCACAGGGAGATAAAGTAGACTCTGGTTAAACCTGAGAGAAAGACCTGTCAGCCTTGTATCTTCATTTTCCTCAATAAAATTCTTAATGTTCCTTGCAAAGATACCGGCAAGATCAAACTGTTCTATAGAACCTTGTTTTAGTGTCCAGGTTATGCCGCCATTTTCATTTCTTAATAAAAGCCTGGCCCCATATTTCCACACTTCTCTTGGTCCCGGGTTTGTATCTTTATAGGATTTATTAATTGAATAAATTCTATTGTTTTTCTTATACAGCTCTCTTTTGTAATGGTATACTTCAGCAGGCAGTATTTCTTGATTTATTTTTAGGGCTTCATCATGCCTAAGAGCATAAAACTCTTCGATTATTTCATCTAATGTTTTAGCCTCACTGGTTATTAATTTGTTGTTATCTTTGATGTCTGTTGCTTTTATAAGACCTGTATTAAACCATTTTTCAGGATCTTCTCTTGTTCCGATTATCATTGTGTATAGGAGACAAATAATAATATAAATCTAACTTTTTAGGATTTTGTCAACATATTTCCTTATTTCTGACTGCATAGCATCAATCTTGTCCGGTATATATTTTATTAGTTTTATTCTTTCAGGTTCTAAGGTAGACAAGGCATAGAACCCATCAATTCTCTTCTGTTTTTCATCATCTGGCTTTGATTCTGGTCTATCTGCAACGCCAAATTCTTCTGTTGTTGTTTTTCTCCTTATATCATCTAATTCAGCATGAAGATAGAATGTTATATCTGGTATTAATCCATAGGAAGCTATTTTATTACACAAAAGAACAAGGCCCAGATCAATCTTTCCGGCAACACCCTGATATGCTGTTGTTGAATCATAGTATCTGTCTGATATTACTATGCTTCCATTTTTCAATGCCGGAATTATAAGATTCTTGGTATGCAATGCACGGTCAGCTTCGTACAAGAACAATTCTGCTTCAGGTGTCATCTGATCCTTGTAAACCGGGTTTAAAAGTAGGTCCCTTATTTTTTTCCCTATGTCCAAGGCTCCTGGTTCGCGAGTTACAATAACACTTAACTCTTTTTTCTCAAGGTATTCTTTCAATAATCTTATCTGAGTGGATTTTCCGTTCCCGTCTGGTCCTTCAAATGTTATGAATAATCCATCATTCATTCTCTGAATTACCTTGTTCATCCCTTAAAATAGATTTTATTTTTTCAGTCAATTCATTAGCTTCTCTGTTAAGTGTTTCTGTACCTGTTTTTTTATCTGGTAAGGTCCAGTTTTTTTCTCTAAACCAGGTTAACGGAATTTCTGTCTTTCCTTCTCTTATCATTTTTGCGATCAGATCTTTTTCAGAATCATTTATCCTTACAGAGTTCTTCTCATAATCCAGCCATGCCTGATAAGCAATAGGTGCAACCTTAGAAACAAAATTCATATACCTGTTTGCCAGTTCCATGATTTCGTATTGGGCATGTTTGTCAGCTCTTAGACTTAAAAAATGAAAGGCATTGTGCAGATCCTGGTTTGCGCTCCATAAATTTAAAAAGCCAACACCAGCTATTTCCGAACTAATAAATTTCGGCATTGAAACATCTTCAATTTCTTCTCTTATTTTTAATTGATTTCTGAATACTGATTCAAGACTGCCTCTTATTTCGTTCTTTGTTATATCATCTAACTCATGGCCTCTGCCTTGTCTGTTAGCTGATGATTGCTCTCTCATTTGTTCTTCTTGAACATGATACCAGTCTTTTAGAGGAACAAACTCCCCCAAAACGCCTTCTCTGTTCATTGTTCTGTGCCTTAGGCATTGTCTTGGTGAGTTAAATATAGGTGTTTTAGCTTCAAATTGAAGGCTTACATGTTCAAATGGAGTTGTATGCTTATGCCTCTTTAGATATCTTATAAGTGTTTTGTCAGTGCTTACATCTTTGGTGCCTGCGCCATAGCTAACTCTGGCAGACTGAACTATTGACGAATCAGAGCCCATATAATCTGTTGGCATAAACCAGCTGTTTCCTAAGAAAAGTTCAGGCTTGAAAAGGATTTCTTCAGCTTCAGGAACAGTCAATCTTTTGGTATCGCTTATGCCGAATCTACCTTTTTGATCATATTCAGGATTTTTTTCAAGAAGGTCATAGTTAACTTTTAAATCTAAATGTTTTTCTAAATGTTCTGCATTATTTCTCTCTCTTTGATGCCAATAAGAATGAGTTACTAAAGGAGCAATATTTTCAATGATATCATCAACAGCATCACCTACAATAGATAAATCCGGATTGTTTCTGTATCTTTTCTTGCTTAAATTAACAGCATCAAGCAGGTCATTCAGACTGGCAGACAAATAAAAAGCAGTATAATTTGATAGAGGCAGTCCTATCCTGGAAAGCTCTCTTGCAAAATCCTTTTCTATCAGATAATCATAATTTTCCCTTGAATTATCCTGTATTTGAGTTATTTTATCTGCAATCTCTTCTATCTTTTTATTTGACAATCTTTTTTCTGTGTCAAGATGCGAGATTACATATCTGTTATATCTTTGCATCTTGTTAATCATTACAGAATATCTTCCTGAATATTCGTTTATCCTGAACTGTTTCCTATAGACCCAGAACAAAGCATTTGAAATCGGAATCTCCATATGCAGTTTTACCTGAACAAAATCAAAGGGGTCTTTCATTTCGGACATATGCAGATAATTAAATAAATCATAATTGTTGATGTTGTTGACTAAATCTAAACCTTTTCCGCCAGTGGCAGCATAAACAACAGAGTCATCTCCACCCATATAATCAACCAAACGGACAAATCCTTGGTCAAAAACCCTGAATTCCTTGTACAAAATATCTTCTGCTGTTGAACAGGTTAATCTTTTTGTTCGGGATATTCCAAAAGGCAATTCAGAATTTTTAGCTGTCATGCCATTGTTTTTGTTAAATAATCTATAAATATTGTTATTATGAAATGCTCATTTTTTAATATAACTATAATTGAATAGGTTTTTATATCTGAAAATATTTTACCATAATGTGATAATAACCATATCCGGTTTACCTGGATCAGGGAAAACTTCTGTCGGGAAGATAATAGCTAAAAGGCTAAAGATTAAGTTCTTCTCTATAGGCAATATGGTCAGAGAATATGCCAAAGATAATAAAATCCCTCTAGATGAAATGGAAAAACTGATAAGTGAAGATTATTCAGTCAATGTTGCGATAGATGATAAACAAAAAAAACTTTTGAAGTACAAGAGCTTTATTATTGACAGCAGAATAGGTGCTTTCATCTTCAAAAATGCTAATTTTAGGATATATATCCATGCTTCATTTAAAAAAAGAATCGAAAGGATTGCAAGAAGAGAGAAAAAATCCATTGCTAAAGCAGGATATGAAACCAGGATAAGGGAAAGAAATGAGTTGAAGCAGTATAAAAGGCATTATAATATTGATTACAGGAATAAGAAATATTACAACTTAATAATAAACACAGAGAATTTAGACGAAAATCAAACTGCTGACAGAATAATTAAGGTTATAGAAACTAAAAATAAAGGATAATATTTTACTTCTTTCAACATCTATGTGTGATTGCAGACTACAAATATTAAATTACAACGCTTACATTCTTGACATCTGCTATTTTTTTAATTCTTTTAATCAGCTCATTTATTTCATTTAAGTTATCAAATTTCAGGCTTACTATACATTCAGAATTTTCTTTGTCCAAAACTCTTGCTCTTGCTTTCTCTACATTTCTACCGGTAGACGCTATTGTGTTCAAGATATCTGCCAGCAGACCTACCCGGTCAATAGCCAGTATTTTCAGATTAATGGTGCTTTTTATCATTTCATTCCAGTGCGCATTGATTCTTTTTTTATTTATTCCAGGATTCTTCAGGTTCTGGCAATCATTTTTGTGTATCATGACTCTCTTGCTCTTGCTGGAGATTCCTGATATCTTGTCACCCGGCAATGGTGAGCAGCATTTTGCAATCTTTATAACTGCCTTGCTTATGTTTATAGATATCAAGCCTTGTTCGTTCCATTCATATTTTATATTATTCTGCTTGTTCTGGATCGGAACCTGAGACAACTCTTTTAATGTCTGCTTTATCTTCTGCCTTGCTCTGTCTGACTTGACAAATTTCAACCATTCTCTGCTTGGTTTATGGTTTTTTGAAGTCATGATTTCAACAATATCATTGCTTTGCAGCATATGCCTCAGGCTTACAAATTTTTCATTAATTCTGGCTCCTGTGCATCTATCTCCAATCTGGCTATGGACTGCGTATGCAAAATCTACTGGAGTCGAGTCTTTAGGAAGTTCAATTACATTACCTTTTGGCGTGAATACAAAAATATTGTCCCCAAACAAATCAATTTTTAATGTTTCCAAGAAGTCTTTGTCTTTTTTTTCTTTCCATTCAAGAATCTGCTTTAACCAGCCAAGGCTTTTCTCAAATTTTCTATCCTTGTCAATGTCTTTATATGACCAGTGTGCAGCTATTCCTTCTTCAGCTATGCTGTCCATTTTTTCTGTCCTTATCTGGAACTCTACTTTTTGATCATCAATAAGAACAACTGTGTGTATGCTTTGATATAAGTTAGGTTTAGGATTTGCAATATAATCATCAAATTCATTGGGTATAGGCTTCCATAGGTTATGCAGCACACCAAGAGTTTCATAACATTCTTTGATATCTTTTGTTATTATTCTTAACCCCTGCAGATCATAAACTTTTTCAAAAGGAATATTTTTCTTCTTCATCTTTTTGTATATACTGTAGAAATTTTTAGGCCTGCCAAATACCTTTGCCCTGATTTTGTTCTTTCTTAATTCCTTCCTTACAATTTTTATTATTTTCTTTACTTCTCTTTCCCTTTCTTTCCTTTTCTTTGCGATGTTATGTTTCAATTCCTTATACAACAACGGTTCCAGGTATTTGAAAGATAAATCCTCAAGTTCCCATTTGATTTTCCATATTCCTAATCGATAAGCTATTGGCACATAAATTTCAAGAGTTTCCCTGGAAATCCTTTTCTGTCTTTCCTCATCTAAATACTGAAGAGTCCTCATATTGTCCAGGCGATCTGCTAACTTTACTAAAATGACACGAATATCTTTTGTTGTTGCTATCAGCATTTTCCTTATTGTTTCTGCATGATAATCTTTTTTGTCATAATAGTTCATCTTGCTTATCTTGGTAACGCCCTGGATTATTCCTGCTATTTCTTTTCCAAAATCTCTTTCTATTATTTCTAGGGACACGTTAGTATCTTCAAGAACATCATGCAGAATCGCGCATGAAACAATCTTTTCGTCTAGTTTAAGATCTGCCAGAATATATGCCACATTCAGAGGATGTATAATATACTCATTTCCTGATTTTCTTAATTGGCCTGAATGGGCTTTTTTTGCAAAGAGATAGGATTTTGCTACAAGATTAAAATCAGCGTTCTTGTTATACTTCTTTATACGTTTTATTATCCTGTTTATGTCCATACCCTGCTATAACTGTTGTAATTTATATATTTTTAGCATATTGCAAGAAATTCATAAAAACTGATATTAATCTTTAAAAACAGACTGTGTTCTTTAAGCTTTTCTGGTTCTATTACATTTGTAGCAAGCATCATTATCTATAATGATAGTTTACTATATCCCTGATAAAAGCAAGTTCCACATCTGATTTAAATGGAAAATATAATAATAAATTATCTTTGTCTATAACAGATAATACCTCTGAGAAAGGTGTATTTTCATTTAGGCTTAATATTGGTGTAGGATGATTCTTAAGAAAGTTTATAACTTCCCGAAAATCTCTCAGGCCTGAATTTTTTTCCCTGTTACCTCTTAGATTAATTATCTTACCTTTATAATCCGATTTTAATTCTTCAACTTTATCAAAATTAATTCCAATAAAACCTGATTTATGCATCACGTTTAATAATGAAATGAAATCTAAATTCTTAATATTCATATCTTCAGATTCAAAAGAAAAACCTCCTTCTTTGTTATACGAACCATAATTTAAAGTTATTAAACTGTTTTGGGTGTTATAAAGAATATATCTATTGAATTTATATGATTTATTCAAGTCATGGGATATGTTTGCAGCGTTTTCAGATGATATATTGTTATTTTTGAGAATCTTTGCATATTCCAGGAAGCGTAATTGGTGATTTTTGTTGTGTATAATCTTGCTGGGACCTGATGTAATATCATTTAAAAATCCAGAGACTACATGCAATGGTTCTGATAAATCTGAAATAAATGTTAAAGCCGTTTCTAAACTAAAATCTTTGTTTTCTTCATCCTGCGATATCTTGCCGATAACGTAACATTGTGTGCTGCTGTCCATAATGCATTTATCCAATATTCTTTTTCTTCTTATAATGCAATCATTAAATATTTCAGCATCAAAAGAATATCCATCACTGAAACCAGAACAATCTGCATGTTCTGTAATTATGTATAAAGGATGATCAAAACTGATATTACTTGGCCTTCCATATCTGTCAATATGCTCTATTGCAGGTATATCTTTCTGCGGTTTTTGCAATAATTGCGACAAAATTTCAGTATATTGTAATTGTTCTTCCATGTTATACAGCATATGGTTTTATTTTTGTATATTTCATCATATCAAGAAGTCCATGATAATGTGAATTTAAAACATGTTCTTCCTGAAACGTCTTTAAAAATTTTGCTTTATCAGAAGGAGGTAATGTATAATAAAAGTAGGTAAGATTAATATTGTCCATATCATTAAGGTAATGAGAGGTATATATCTGGTTACTTACTATAATTCCGGATCTTACATAATCCCATTGGCGGATAGCTTCAAATGCTCTTTTCTTATGTGATAATATTGCTTCTTCAGACCCATTCCAGTAGGAATGATTGCTTACCCATTTTCTTAAATCATCTGCCTTTTTTATTTGTATTTCATCTGTTAAGTCTTCATTGAAAATTGTTTGTGACAGTATGTAAATACCTTTATTCTGTAGAGGCTGTAGAGGAGAATCTGGATTATCATGGAACACTCCATCAGGATTATATTTACCATCTGTCTCCATAAGTTTCATTTGTCTGTCAAAATCATCCATATTATTTCTGTAAAAATCCCTTAGTACAGGGAATGCTGCATTAAGTATAGAATCTATTTGATTATAATATTTCAAATAAGGACTATCTTTTATGATTCTATAATTCATGCTATTTCCGTAATTTTTTAGATTTTTTTCCTTAATCTTCCTGATTAACATAATTTTCTGTGATGTTGTTAGTAATGAGAAATAATTTTCTGCACGGTTTACAGAATTAAGATCGTCGTTATCTGTTGTTATATCAATTATTTTATTGATTTCTTCTTGCGAGATTAGTTTTTGTGAGGCTTCTTCCAGTTCTATTTTGTAATTCTCTGCCAGCCAGTTCTCCAGTCCTGCCCTTGATTCTGAACTAAAATTATCATTTTCTATAGCTTCTTTTAGCACATATATTTTTTCAGGGTACCGAAGACTTGAAAATCCGGATTTAAATCTTTCATCTCCTGAAACCAGCAGGTCTACAACAGAATTAATATATCTTCTGTATGCTTCATTTATTATTGTTCCTTGATTTTTCCATATGTCCAATGGCGAAGAATAGTCCGAAGATTTTGCTATATCTGTTAAATCATCAAGCAAAGATAAACCTTCTGTATTCTTGTATCTTTCTATAATATTTTCAAATTTTTTGCTATCTAGGCTTAACAGAATTATGTTATCTGCACGATCTCTATCTATTTTAAATGGTTTTCTGCTTTCTAAAAATATAACCTTTGAAATGTTCTCACGATAGGATTCTGGGTGTATTACTACATATCTTAACAGCTCTTTTACATATTTTTCATAATCATCATTTTTTAGAACATTTGTTTTAACACTTAATGATGTTTCCTGCACTTTTGTCTTGAGCCCTTCTTTTAGCGTTTTAGATGCTTCTTTTCGTTTTTTCTTCTTTTTTCTGCTGCTCTCAACCTTATTTTTAATGTTTTCAATTTCACTTCTTAAAAATTCTGTTACTATTGAGCTTGCTCTTGTTAGATTTTTTTCTAGTGGGTTGTATGCAGAATCAGCCAGATCACAAATTCTAGAATATGTTCCAGTAAAGTGCCTTTCCATTACATTGCCGAAAATACCACTAAGATAAGACGCAGTATTCTTAATATGATTCCTGTACTTTACTGCTAAACCAGCCCCAATTGTAAGAGCAATAATTTCCGGATTCCCTGTAGCATACTCTCCGGTTGTGTAAAGACCATACTTTGTTGCATCAATCAATATTGGTGCTCCATTACTCGCACCGTAATAGCCTATAGCACCTGCCACTGCTACTAGTGTGCCTTTGCATAAATAGCTGCCTGCAGTATACAAATGTCCTCCTACAGAACATTCTTTAAGTGTGTCATACATAAAATCATCAATAACTCTCTTTCTCCTGTTTTTTCGCACTGATTGAATACCACTTTGTTCCATTTTATATGCTATTATCATTGACTCTAAGCTGAGCCCATGTATAATTCTTCTATTAGTCTTTTCTCTTTTTATTGCATCCCAGCCTTGGAAAGCAGAACCTTGAAGCATTGCTGCATCAAACATACGTTCAAATAATGCATAATGTAATGTATTTTCGAAAGAAAGAACAACCCTATTCTCTAAATCCAGTTCTTTTAATGCCGGATGTTGCAGATCAACTTTTTTAGCCTCAAAAGTTATTGGTATGTAATAATTATACTCTTGAAGAATATTTTCTAATTCAGCCTTGCTATACCTGTTCCCCCTAACATCAGTAAATATGCTTGAGCATGAATCTTCTGATGTTTTTTTATCGATTAAAGAAAACTGTTTTTCAAAGTTAGAGTTTAAAAGTAATAATTTAAATGATAACAATTTGTATTGTTCAGATTTGCTTAGTTTTCTTCTTGGTTTTATATTTCCTGCAACAAGATCTGTATAAAATTTTAATATAGCATCTTCTATATCCAAAGCTGTATCCCTAAAAACATCGCCCATATGTATTGATTCATTTGATACACTTAATCTTAATTTGTTGTTATTAGCAACTATTTCCGGTAAAATACTAGTGTCATAATGAGATAATACATTCCAACAGTTGCTCCTCAAATTAGATTTTTCTACTCTTCCTAGTAATGTATAATTCTTCAGCAGTCTTACATTCCGAAAAGGATCTTTATTTAAAATAAAAAGCAATACATTACTATCCCTTATGTTATATGATGCAGACACAATTGCGTCATTATCAGAAAAATTTGTGTCTAATAATCTACCATTATAATATATCTTTTTTGGGTTATATTTTACCAAGTCATATAATTCTGTTGGTGTGGCAAAATTAAATGCATATTCTATTATATAGCCTAAACTATTAGTTATGTCTCTAAGAATTTTTACACTGTATTCTCCAATAGCCTTGCTACCATCTAAAAAGTCATTAGCATAACATCTTTGAAGCACTTTTCTCATGCCTATTGGTTTCTCTTTAATAACAGTAATTCTATTTTCTATTATATCTTTTTCTCCGGTATAAACAATTGGTCTGAATTCATTATCTATAATCATGCAAAGAGAACCCCCATTGCTTTTTGTCTCAAGTTTTATAGACTGAGGATTCGCAGCGAGATATGTAATCAAAGCACGGCCAAATCCCTGCATTGAATCCGGATTGCTGTTTTTTTCCTCAGCATAAATCCCCAAGATAGTTTTTACCAGTTCATCTTCGGTTGATATACCCTTCCCGTCAAACCTTACTGACAGTTCTCCTGGAGTGTCATTTATAATGATTTTATCTGAGTCACTATCAATAACCATTTTCAATAGCTGTGTTAATCCATCTTCTGGTGAAGCCTTAACAGATTCTAGGCTCTTCTCCAGCATTCTCTTAAAATCAACAGTGAAAGGTAAACCCTTATTGATTTCAATATCTTGTTGTTCTTTTACCATTTTGCTTTTACATGATACCTATAACCAAGATTAAAAAATTCAGCATGTTGCCTTGTTATCATATTGCCCATGGTGTGCATAGAAAACTCTTTTAAGTTCTCATATTCTGAATTGTACAATGAGATTAGCTTTTCGATTTGATTATTATCCAAAACAAGTGCAATATCAAACCCGGATATATCCCCTGTATCGTGTATGGCAAAGCGCAAAAATTTCTTGCCAAAGCTCACTTTAGAAGTTTTTTCTGTTGATCCATATCTGCTACGTATGACTATTGGTTTGTCTTCATACACCATATCAACCTTTGTGTAATATATCTCATTTAGGCCAATCTTTATATTTCTTGGCAGTTTTTCCCGGACAGATTTGATGAACCTATCTGCTTGTTCATCATTAGCTTCATACGATTTTGTCTTTAATGTTGTGCTGTAAATTCTATAAGCATTAATATATGTACTATCATAATTATAGAACGTCTGTATTCTAGGATTAAACAGACGTTCTATAATTGCATCCTGAAAATTTTCTTGTTCTTTCTTCCCATAAATATTATAGCCTGCATCAAAAACAGCAATATCCCCTCCTTTAGTTATGAGTTCTATCATTGATTCATTTTTTGATTGTAGATAAAGCAATCTGTTATTCCTGCAAAAAGCGTCAATTATTTCAGATATAGAGATTTTACCATGTGTCAATGTCTCTATTATTTTGTATTGAGAAGTTTCAGATGGCAAGAGGTTTTTCAAAATGACAAAAAAATCTTTTTTTCTGGACAGGATTTTTTTTATTCTATTGCCATGTCTAAACTGCTTCTCTCTATTACCTGCATTATTTTTTGTTTTTTCCAAATAATCACGGACATAATGCCATGCTTCAGATACCTGACTTTTTTTGATTTCTGATTCCTTTCTCCAGTAATCAAGATTTCTCTGATATTCTAAACATTCTTTTTCAGCATCTTTCAATATGAATCGAATGTTCTTTATTTCATCGGGGTCATCTGTTATAACCGGTCTGAAGTTTTTTCCTATTCTTTGTTCATCTGTATTCAGTCTGTTCTCTAATGAAGATATATCATATCTCGTTAATATTCTATAACTTCCATATACTGTTTTTATTGTTATAGCCGGAGGAACAGGTCTTTTGATTTCTTCTATTTGCTTATCATAATTTTGAATGATCTCAAGGCATTTAAGGAACAGATTAGATTTTTGCTGGTCTAATGTTTTAATGACATTCATAAAATAACCATCTTTCACAACAGATTCTCTTGAAAAAGTATGTCTAAAATGATTGGACGAAATTAAGAATGACATTTTTCTTAAATTAGCATCCTCAACAAATAGTACACTGCTATGTCCTTCTTCAAGTTTTAGTCTATTATTGAAAAGCTCATATTTTGCATTGTCAGGATCTGTTATTCCAATTACGTATTCAAATCCATCAAAACTGCCTGAAACTTTTATTGATGTGTCCAGGTCAAATGGTACATTGATTAGCTTGTCGTTGACATAAAGCGGTATCTTTACTCTTTTGCAATAATAAGATACCCTTTCATGGACTTTCTTTCTGGCGTCTCCAATTTCTGAATTTCTTATTATCCTTGTTAGCGTTATTTTAGTTCCTCTCCTTTCCTCTATATCCTGGAAATAATAACTTGGATCACTGTTTATGTCTTTTATATGTAACCTCCAGCTATCACATTTTTTAGTTTCTTCATTATAGCCTGATGAATCTGCTATAAACTGCTCCAGGTTTAATGCAAATGCAGAGCTTATCCCTATTCCATATTTCCCAATTTTTATTGGATTGTTCTCCTTGCTTGATTTGAACAATTTCAAGAAAAAGCTCTCTCTTTCTATAATGCTCATGCCTCTACCAAAATCCTCAAATGTTACAATAAACCTTGAAACATTATCATCAATTTCTTCTGTCGAATGTCTAATCTCTATCTGAGGGCTATCCGCATCTATAGAATTCTGCACAAATTCACGGTATGAATCTTCCGGCTCAGGAAATTGTTTAGACAAACCATCTACTATATCCCTTATATTATCCCTTATAAAATTTTTTGTCAGCTCTGAATCTTCAAATATATTTATTCTCTTTCCTACTACTAATTCTGTTAATTTTGTCATGTTATCTTTTCTTTAATATCACTCTATCTTTTGGTATCAGACTGGATATTGTATCTGCAGCTGACTCAGATTCAGTAATGTAATAATTTTCTATGCTCAAAATGGAGCCCTGCATTCCACTATTCTTTGATATATTACTTAAATCATGTGTTGTTTCATCTACATGCAGACAGAGAACATAACCATTTTCATGTCCTTTTATTTTGTCATGAATATGAACTGCATCAGGGTCAATGCTAGATGCAAAAGTCTCAGGATTTAAATATTTTTGGTAATATGGTCCATAAACAAACCTTTTTACTTTTCTAGGAAACAATTTCTTGTTTTTTTGTATAATATGGAAAGCCAGATTTGATTCTTCCCCAAACAATCTAAATATTGTATCTTGCATTCTTTTGCTAATACTCCATTTATCTTTGTATTTAATCATTGGAAAGAACTTATCCTTTTTTACATGCATTTCAATATCGTATCTGCAGAAGGTGGCCAAGGATAAGCTATATCCTGAAACTTTAAAAAGCATTAAATTACTTTGGTAGTCTTCTTCTAATAAAGAAATATCAATATGCATTTTGCTTTCAAGATTACTCTCTGACAGAAGGTCTAGATAATATCTTTCTGCTATCCTTTGTATAGTGGTGTAAAAAAAATCACTTTGAATATCTTTTGCATCATCAATATGTTTTATTAAATTGTCTTTTAATTCCTGAAGTGTATAAATGCCTGATTTTTTTATACTTAAATTTTCTTTTTCACTTACTATCCGGCATAGCTCCACAAAAGTTGGCATTCCTGAATTTAAATCTATGTCAAAAGAGTTTTTTAGTCCCTGGTCTGTTTTAAATTTTAATAATTTTATAAAATCGTTAAGTTCCGGGTTATCACTGTTGTGTATTGATTCTGATGAAAAAGCAAGCAGATTATTTAATTCAGATAAATAAGAGTATATCTCTGGCTTTGTCTCTATTTTTGCGATAGCCATTTTATTGTTTTAAACAGTTTGAATATTACTGTTGTCTGATAGAATATTCCTTTGCTCTTTTACAACATCATTGGTTATAGCTTCTAAGCTATTTGCAACATCTAGCACACGATTGCTTCCGGTACGAGCTGAATATTTCTGAGCGCCAATTATTATATTTGTCATTGCTTTCACCAATGCTGCAGGATCATGCAGTGAATCCGGGACCAATCTTTCACCATGTTCAGCTAAAATTTTGCTATGTTGTGATGTTAGGATAAGTAACTTGTTATAATTATCTCTCAATGCTCTTGCCTGGAGTGCAGCATCTACCATAACTTTCTCTGCTTCTGCCACAGTTGCCATAGCTGTAATATTTTCCTGGGAATCTCTAAGAAATGTGTCTAGTTTTTGGTGAATCTCCTCTCCGGTTACCTGATACATGACTATGGATGCTTGTGTTGTTTTTTTGCCTGCCATTGCAAGGCTTAGGCTCTTTATATCACTTTCAGTTTTTTTTATTTCCATTTGCACACTATTTATATCTCTGTTTTTTTGCTGTATCTTATAGTATAAGTCTGTATCATCTGCTCCAAGAAAGTCAGGATTTAGATTTTCATATGCAGCGCTTAATCTATGCTCTAAATCATTTTTTCCTGATTGAACATCTGTCTCTATACCACCTACCATTGATTTTTTATCTTCAAGTGTTCTTTTTAGTTCCACTATTCTTAATTCATATTGTTGAATTGTATTACCTAAAATTTTGTATTGTTCTTTAAGACTGCCCTTATCACCATAAAGAAAATCTCCTAACCTATCTTTAAGAGAAGCCGCAGCTTGAAATTGCATTTTCAGAGCATGGTCAATATATGTTTTACCCATAAACATCTGTTTGCCTGAAAAATACATGCTCCCAATAACTGGGATTTTCTCAATTGCATTGTTACCTGCTTCAATTAAGGATCTTGATACTCCCAACACACCATTGCTTTTTTTAATATTATTAATTGAATCCTTAACACTTAGCCCGCCTTTTGTAGATGCTAATATTTGTTTTGATAAAGTATTATACTGGCCTTCAATTTGTTTAAGAGTATTAACTGCATCTGCTTCCAATCTTGCTTCCTCTTCGGCCTCTTTAAGCATTGTACCGGGATCCTTCCCCATTATATTACTTATATAACCCACAACATATCTTTGTACATTCTCCTCTGTATCAGGACTATTTGTTATAGAATTATCATGACCAGAATTTCTCTTGTAAACTATAATGTTTTTACTTGTGCCCATATTGTCTTAAAATATTTATAATCCTTATTTGTAATTATTTAAGAGTAGATATAAAAAGATTTATAAACCTTTTGATATATTTTTAGTTACGTAAACTGATTCTTTTTTGTATCCTAATTTATAGAAATAAGCTTTTGCGCCAATTCCAGAAGTAACTAAAATTTTATTAATATCATACTCTTCTTTAGCGATTCGTTCAGCTTCTTGCATTAATTTTGTACCATAACCGTGATGTTGTGCATCTTTTTCACTTTTTTTTCCGATAGGGACTATATTGCCATAAACGTGTATCTCCCGTATCCCAGCACTTTTGTTTGTTATCTCTGGTCTAAATGGTTTATAAGGAATCCTTAGCCTAATAAATCCAACTAAGATATCCTGTGAAACATCTTCATAAGAAAGAAATATTTCTTCTCCCCTGCTAGAGTTATAGTCATATCTTACTAATTTAACTTTATCAAAATTTATTTTTTTATTTCTCGGCTCTCTGCATCTAATACAATTGCATTTTATATTATTTCTTGCCATTAATTCATGCAAATATTGCCTAAAGTTGGTTATATTTACTCCATCGATTGTAACTTTTGTTGGGATGTCACGCTGAATACGCATAACTCGACAAAATTTAGGAATTAATGGTTTAACTTTTAGTAATAAATCTGCAGCTTCATCTGTATTTAATGGTTTAAACTGATTATTCTTATATTGTAAATATAATGGTGTTCCCGGCATTACCATGCAAGGGTATATTTTTAATGCATCCGGTTTATAATTTTCATCTTCAAACAATTGTTTAAAATTATTAATATCCATTTCTTCTGTAGTCTCTGGTAATCCTATCATTAAATGTGCACAGATTTTTAGAAAACTATCTTTTGTAAGCTGTATCGCTTTTATCGTATCCTGTAAATTATGACCACGGTTAGTTATCCTTAATATTTTATCATATAATGTTTGTATCCCGATTTCAACTCTTGTAGCTCCAATTTTTAACATTTGATTTAAATGGGTTTCAAAACACCAATCTGGTTTTGTTTCCACATTCATAACAGTACATCTTATTTTAGAAGTTTCATTTCTAAGCTGCTCTTTTTCTAATGTAGATTTTTCTTTTAATAAAAGTAATTTTTCTTGAACTTTTTGAATAATTTCCCTATTTCCAATTTCATGGGGCAATTCAAAGAATTCCTTGAATTTACTAAAATTAAGTTCATCATTGTCAAAGAATATTTCTGAAAAATCATTCATGGCTTTTAATGCATATGTTATGAATTCATCTTGGTATTCTATCTCGTAAGAAGGAAATGTTCCGCCCATTATTATTAATTCTACTTTATTAGGAAAATGCTTCATTAAAATATAATGCTCTAATCTATTGAAAACCTGTAAATAAGGATCAAATTTATTTCTTATTGCTCTCATTGAAGCTGGCTCATTTCCTGTATAGCTTTGAGGAACGTCACCAAAATAACTTTCAGGTCCACCCGGGCAAAAAATACAGACACCATGATTACATCTTTTAGGATATGTCATTATCGCAATTGGTGCAACTCCTGAAATAGTTCTAATTGGTTTACTCTTGAAATTTGATTTCGGATCTTCTATTAAGATATCAATGTTCTTTGGGATTTTGTTTAGCTTATATTTTTTAACAATTTGGATCTTTATTTTATCAAAATCATTTCTATCTTTGTTCTCAATAAATTCTTTAAATGCTTCCTGATTCATAAAAATAGTACATTTGATGATAATTTAAAAATTTATGTTTTGTTTTAGGATACTTACTGTACTTTCTTCTAATATTTTACAGCTATCAATAATCCTTGAAGAAGTGTCTTTTTGGCTTATCAATAAAGGCAGGTCTGTGCAACCTAAGATTACACTTTCTCCACTATTCTCTTCAATTTTTTTGATTATCTGTAATAACCTAAGCTTATCTTTACTTCTTGTTTTGTTGTTTATGATTCTTAAGATACAACTACTAATGAACCTTTGATCTACTTTATTTGGCAGGATTAATTCTTTATTAAAAATGTTATATCTAGGAAAGGCGTTATCAAGATAAATTCTCTACTCTCTTTTAAACAATTGAAAACAGAGTTTGTTGAGTTGTAATTATTTTTTTCAAATTTTTAGGTTCTTATAATAATTAGACGAAATAATTCCTATGTCTATAATAACAGTAGAAACATTATAGAGGCAGACAACTCTTGGAACTTCTGCTAACTGAATATATTTTATATCATGCGATACTTTTCCCACAGAGTTTTTTTCTCTTGACAAAATTGTTGTTGTATCAATTACTAGTCCATATACTCCTTTCTCAAGCTCTTCCTCTAGATTAGCACAAATTCTGATTTTGCTTGAATCAAACACTGTTTCTACAGATTTTTTTATGGATTTGTACAGAACACTATCTTCATTTTGGCAATATACCAAAACAGAGCCATCTTTTTTTAAAGGAGCTTTAGAGACAGTAATACCAACAAGAGATCCTATTTCATTTTTGTTGAGTGTTTCAGCACCTAAATCTTCAGCTCTTTCCCGAATTCCCTGATTATATGCATTTCCGGTCCAAAGTATCTTTCTAATTTTTAAATCTTTCAGATTTTCAAGTACATCAAATCCTTCTTGTCCATCAGGAGTATACATAAGATCTGTTACAATTATGGTATAATTTTCAGTTCTAGCTTTTTTTATAACTTCTTCAGGATTATTTACAAATTCGACTTCTGTGTCAGGTATAGCAGGAAAAACTTTCTTAGCAAAGTCAATCATATCATCCCCTACTAATATCTTTTCAAGTGCCATTTTTGTTCTACCAAGAAAAATTGATTATTTTATCTAAGATTGAATCTCTCCCCTTTTTCCAGAATTTTTTCAGGAGAAATAACCAATCTATTGTAGTCTATTTCCGGTCTTTTAATCCCCAGGATTACATCTGCAACAGCACCAAGTGTTTCACTCCCACCACATTCTACAGGGTATAGGTTAACATAGCTGCTATTTGATAATCTTTGTTTTCTGTCCCAATCACATTTACATGCCATAAGATTTACACACATTCTTACATCATGGCCTAAACTTTGAGCAATGTGCCCCGGCAATTCCCTTCCATTTATACCGTCATAAACAAAGATATTCCTGACTAAGTCCCTATCACTTTTCCATTCAAAACTGGTGTAAATTTGTCTTATTTGCTCTGCTAAAACTTCTCTTGCTCTTATTTGAGAATGTCTATCATAAGATACAACTAATAACTTTCCATCTGAAAAAATACCAGGATTATATCCTTTAACAGGGTTATATGTCAGTATAAGATTCAGTTCAGGTTCTGGATTACTAATGTCTATAGAATTTTTAAGCTCAAGACCAAACCTGTTTCCAATTCTATCAATTACCTGATCTGTCCTGACAACTTCGACATTCCGGGTTTGAAACACACTTCCATCAACCCAACCTGGCTGGAAACTAGTATATAATACCGGAACAGAGCTATTGTTACTTCTGATTTTCTGCAGAATTTCTTTTCCTTTAGATTTTTTTAGATTATTTGCGTCATTATCTATAATTACTAGATCGTACTTAGAGATATCTCTTAAAAGTCCTGCTTGCCACTGGCTAGCTGTAGTTATTTCTATGTTTTTTGGTAATCTTGACTGTATAGCTAAGATATCCTCAATATCATCATTTATTATTAATATTTTTTCTAATGTCATTCTTCTTCCATAGCTTAGTGGTTGATTCATTACAGATTATTTATATATTCTTTCGATATAAAGAATATTCTTTATATTAAAATTTTCAAAAAAATAGTAATACTTATAAACCCGGTCCGTATATGCGAAACATGAGAAGAAAACTAATAAAGCAGGGAAATAATTCATATACTTTAACTCTTCCAATAAAATGGATAAGAGAGTATGAAATTAAGGATAATGCAGAGCTTGAGATTAATAGGGAGGATAACTCATTGTTAATCTCATTGCCTATTAACTATAAAAAACCAGCTTCTTCAATACATTTAGATCTAGAAGATTACAATGAAAGAACAATAAGAAATATATTAAATCAAAATTATAGAAAAGGGTATAATCAAATAATTCTTTCCTATAATACAGAAGAGCAGCTTAAACATATTAGAAAAATAACTAGATCTACATTGCTTGGATTTGAAATAGTAAAAGAAGAGATGAATAAGTGTTATGTGGAGAGTATAGCGGAACCATCAAATGAGAGATTTTCTGTTATTTTAAGAAAGATATTTCATACTATCCAGCATGAATCTTCTGAAATAATCAAAGATATTCAAAACAATAATATAAAGAATATTGGTAAATATCAAGAATCAAAAGATCTTGTAGATACTTATACAAATTTCTGTAGACGTCTTATAATTAAAGAAAGAATTCCGGAATTGAAAAGTTCCTACCAATTTTTTTTGGTTGTTTCTCATCTTTCATTAATTTACCATTCTTTTTATTATATGTATAAATTTGCTTCTTCACAGAAAAACTTAAGATTAACAAAAAAAACATCGGAAATTTTATCAAAACTCCCAAATCTTTTCATTCTGCTGCATGAGGCATTCTATGAAAACGATTTAAGAAAGGCACATAAAATAGGAATGCTAAAAGATGAATTGATATTTTCTTCACTCTATAAAATTTTTGAATCAACGAGAGGTCCGGAAAATGTTATCCTCTTTCATATAGGAGAGATAATAAGGCTTATTCACCTGTCTTCCATAAATATCTTTAGTCTTACAGATCATAAGAAGATTGAATAGTTATTCAGCAGATAGGATTTCTGCATATATCTCAGCAACCTTGATTAGACCATATGTTAGATTTTTATCTGTTTTAGCTTTATACTTTGCAATTCTCAAGGATTCTGTTACAAATGCACGGTACACATTTCTTCTAAATTCATCTTTATTATCATTGAAAGCTGGATCAACAGTACTTCGAAGTGCAAGATAATTAGTTACAGCACTGTTAACTTTATTTATATCAAAAACATCCTTAAATTCATGATCTGTATCAAGCAATGCTCTTGCTACATCATTATACTCTCTGCCCGGAGCTACACTACCATAATCTCCAAGTATCATTCCGTTAAACCAATTATCCCACTTTGCATCATTATGCGCAATTACTCTGGGTTCTAATACCTTCTGTTCTCTAACAGCCTCATCATAAACATTCCTTAAGCTTTCTAATCTGCCTGAAATTTCCGGCATTACTGATGTAATATCTGATTGCACCTCTGTGAAATCGAAATAATCTTTTCCACATCGTTTCAAGTTCTCATTTTTCAATTCATTTTTCAAATAAGTATGAAATAAGGATAATACATACATCTTATGATTTATTTTATCATATTCCACTCCTGCTTTCTGCAGAATATTATTTCTGAATTCATCATTATCTATCTCTATGGGAACTGCTCTGCTAAAAGTAATAAATCGTTCCTTATCAGAGCTTCTAATGAATCCTTGATCTCCAACCTTTTCTACATATAGAGTATATCTTGCAAGATGTTCATATGATTGTACAAGTTCTCCAACAGAAATCTCTTTTCTTGCAACTTTTTTACTTCTTACAATTTTTGGTGCACAGTTTTTCGGCATGAAATTCGTATTTGGAAAAGAGGTTATTCTAGCTCTTTCATTTTCACTAAAATTATCTATGGTATGGGCAGATTGATAAATTACTGGAACTTCAATTCCCCTGTTAATGAACTCCTCTGCTAATCTCTCTAGTGTATTAATACCTCTACCTAGTTTTGCACTGTTTGAGCTTAATTCATCATTATTATCAATGACAACCAGGTGATATTTTTCAAAATTTAATCCGTTTAAATCTGAATCTTGTTTTAGGATATCAAATTTGCCTTTATAATTTCCAGCTTTATCTGTAATAATCAAAAACGTTTTATTTTCTGTAGATTGCAAGTTTCCTTCAGTAAATCTTTGAGATAAATCATCTAAAAATGTGGCATTTTTTCTTGTGCCTATGCCGTGCTTTAATGATTCTAACTGAGAATATAATCCCTCAACAACATTGCCTTTAAATCCCAGATCTTCAAAACTCTCTGTTAACCCTTGTACTTGCTCGTTTCCAATTATGGCTTTTAGAACAGAAGCTATTGCTCCATTCACTGTAGAGTTTTTACCGTTATTAAAAAGAATTCTTGGATTTATATCCAGAACTTTATCTATGATTCTATTACGAATAGCCACAGCTTGAATGATATATGATAATAATACCGGTCTGCCCGAACCATTTTCTGATACATTATTTCCATTTATCAAAACCACAGAATCTCTGAGATCATAAGAGTCAATCTGGTCTGAAGATATAGCTGTGATAGAGGTATTCCTTCCACTAACCTTTTTTAATTCATCATTTATTTTAGCTTTTTGCTCTTCATATTGTTGAAAATTATCTGGTGGAGTCTCAACTATAACAATTTTCTTCCCTGTAATACTCACATTTGAAATTATATCTACAAGTGACATTTTCCTTACACATAGAAGATAAACCACTTTATTAATGTTTTCTTTTATACTACTTAACAATAGTCACCTTAAAATACATTTATAACTGGCCAAAAAATCAACAATGTATCTGAAAAAAAATATGTTGATAAGATTTTTACTTTAACAACTAAACGTGTGTTTTGCTTCTTATATACTTATTATAGACAGCATTAACTGCCTTTCTGCCATCAGAATGATTAACGCCATAAACAATACATCTTTTTTTTGAGCCCCGGGAAATAAATTCAATATCAACCCCAGAGCTCTCTATTGTTCTTTGAATATTAGCAGAGCTTACCTTCCTGTTTTTCAGGCCTATTCCGGCAACTACAATACATCCAAGATCATCCTGAAAATTAATTTCTATACCTTCGTCATTTAGAGAATGAATTTCAGCTATTATATTTTCAATACTATGGTTTTTTAGTTGATTACGCTTCAGTACAACTGAAATATCATCAATTACACCAGGCATAAATTCCATTGAAATATTCCTTTCTTTAAATATCCCTAAAATATCATAAGCTATTCCAACCCTGTCATTTAAACCAAAAGCCCAAATATTAAATGCACAAAAACCATTTTGATATGCAATTCCTACTATTGGTTTATTTAAATCACTAACTCTCTCATGAACAACATAAGTGCCTTCTGCCGGGTATTTTGCAGTTTCCCTGATATGAACAGGTATCTTTTTTTTAGCAACAGGCCCCATTGCTTCAGGGTGAAATATATTAAATCCTGAATATGCCAAATCTCTCATTTCTTCAAATGTAATTTTATCTATCTTTACCGGATCTTTAACAATATCTGGATCAGATGCAAGAACACCCTCTTTGTCGCTAAAAATTTCATATAACATAGCATCTAAGGAATATGCAACATAAGCTCCTGTCAAATCAGATTTATTCCTGCCAAAAATTGCTGTTAAACCATTTTCAGTACACCCATAAAAACCAGGAACAACATATAAACTATTTGTTTTATTTAATCTTTTTGTTATCATTTTTTCAGAACATGGTAGAATTATAGCATTACCAAAATCATTTGTTACCATGAATAATTCTCTAGAATCAACATATTCAGCACCAAGATACTTTGCTAATAGTCTAGCGCAAGCCTCTTCTCCAAACGCTGCTATTCCATCCTTATAAGGGCTTTCCCTATCTGCATCATTCTTTCCCTCCAAATTCTGATTTAATCTGCGATCAAGCATTGCAGTTATATCTTCAAGGTTTTCATCCGGGAATACAATCTTATACCTGTTTAAAATTCTATCAAATAAATCTGAATCTTTAGTTCTTGCTAATTTTATCAGCATATCAGTAACTTTTACATCATCATTATCTCTTTTTCCAGGTGCAGAAACAACTATAATCTTTCTTCTTGGATTATCATATGTAATTCTTTTTATCCTTTCTATATCAGTATGGGAGGTTATAGAACTCCCACCATATTTGCTTATGATAACATCACCCATTTTAAGAATTAACTATCTCTTATTCCTTCTTTTCTTCGGTTACTTTTGCCTCTTTTTCTTCAGCAGTTTTTTCCTCAACACCAAGGTTTTCAGCGATACTTTTGTTTCCATACTTTAATGTTTTCAGGTTAATCTGGTTGATGGCATTGTTAATAGTGTTGCCTTTTACAGCTTTTCTTTTTCTCATACCCTTGATATTTATTTTAACACCTGGGCCTCTTGTTAGCAAGACTCTTTTCCTTCCTGTACCTTCAACATCAAACCTCATTGGGAATCCTGCATCATCGCTACCACCTGTAATCTGAAACTCATAACCTGAAAAACCGAAGAAATGTCCTTCTATCTTACTATTGACCCTTTTATTTAAAAAGGCATCTATCTCGGTTTCCTTCAGCTCTTTGTTATAGCTTTTTCCGGTTTTTACATCATTGATGCATAGTTTTACTACCATTTTATTCATCCTTTGTCTAGAAGGTTTTAATATAGATTTTTAAACATTTCGTATGATAGTACATACTGAAAATAGCTAATTTTATCCTTAAAATGAATGAAGTAAAATCATTTGCAAAAGACTCAGCTAAGAGATTATGGAGAAGAAAAATAGTAGAATTTGTTAGAAAGCACTTTAGTGAAAAACAGATTAGAAATTTTAATGTTTTTTGCCTTCCTGGTTCTGAGATGCTAGAGATTTTTGAAGTTTATGATGAACTTGGCGTTAAAAGAAAGAATATAACTGGTTTAGAAGAAATAGGTATTGAGTATCAAAAATTAAAAAGCAATAATGATTCTCTGGAAGATAAGATTAAAGTGTATAACAGTTCTGCTTTAGATTTTGTAAAATCAACAAACACTGAACGAAAGTTTGATTTGTTTTCTTTAGATTTTTGCGGTTACTTTGATAGTGCCAAAGATGATATCTTGCACTATATAGCAATAAGGAGTTTAATGCGTGATAGACCTATTTTAATTACAAACTACTTAATGCAGAGAGAAAGTAACAACGCACAAGAAGCTATGCAGAAAGGAAGTTTCTTCAGTTCTTTGATAATGGATATGGTTTCTCATAGTGATACACTAAGCGTAAATGATATTAAAAAAAACTTATTACAATGTGCTGATATTATCAATGATAAAGAGAGATTATATGAAACTTTTGTTGGAAAATCTGATTTAACCAAACTTAGGGATAGCGTTGTACAAAAAGCTCCAATATCTAAGATGTATGATGGTGTTGGATATTGGAATACTCCCTTATTCAGAAAAATTCTTGGTATATCATCAGAAAATGGGGTAAAAAATGAGTTATCTGAGTTCGTTGATATGATAAACAGGAACAGGTATCCTTTCTCGCCAGGTATCCTTATCGAATTTTATGAAAGAATAGAAGATGCAAGGACTAGATCAGTTATCGGATATTTTTTAGGCAAAGATGTTGGAAGTTTTATTATCAAAGATCATGAAACTTATAAATATATCAGTAATTCCGGACGACCCATGATCAGTGATTTTTATTATTTTGTAGAAGATGGGTCTTATCATGCTTTTGAAAATTTAGAGAAATCTGTAAAGGTACAAATCCTTGGTAATAAAATTGATGTTTTAGTTAAAGATCCTGGAAAATATGCTAAATTTCTTTCTTGTATGAATAGACAAGCACAAGACCAAATTGAGGCAACAAAAAGAATTGACTCCATACTTCCGATTGAAAGAATTCTATTAACACCAGAAAGCACTGAATATAAACAACCAGGAAATACAATAGATGGAGAAGAAAGAGAAGTAATTATCAGTTTATTAAATGAAGGTTATAAATCAACTGAGATTATAGAACTATTTCAAGAAGGAAAATATACCCGGCAGCAGATTGCTGCTCTAAAAACATCTTTAAAAAATACAGTGGATGATATAACTTTACAAACCCCATATTGAATTCTGCTTTCTTTTAATAACAGCAATTTCCTTTAGAAGCTCAATTTCTTCATGATTTAGATAATCCTTAACCTCTTTTAATTTTTTAAATTCATTTTCTGTAAAATCGCTTATTAAAATGTCACCTTCAACTATCTGCCTTCCGACAGTAACATTTGGCAGGGCAATAGCAACTTGTTCTCCTTTCACAGCTTTTTCAGCATTCTTGCCATTGTTCTGTATGCTCTTGACACCGGTAATTTTAGAACCATCTTTTTTCATCAGAGGTGTTCCTTCTAGAACAATTCCTTCCATGACTTCGACACCGACAACAGCAGGATTGTTCTGTCTGAATACATACCCGGGCATTATCCTTAATTTGCAGGGTTTCTTTATCTTTTGCAATTTTATTGATTCTAACTCTGCCTTCTTTTCTTTTTCCCATTTATCATAATCCTCTACAAGCTTATAGATTACATTTGATGTGATTATTTTTACATTTTCATGTTTGACATTCTTGACATTGAAACCAATTATTATTCTGTATATCGCATCCTCTTCTGACTCAGCTCTCGAGATATCTTTTTTTGTTATTTCTCCAATTGTTGCTGTTCTTATTTTGATGTTCTTTCCCTTCAATATAGAAATCAAAGCTTCCAGGCTTCCGAGAGAATCTGCTTTGACAATAATCCCTTTTTTTTCAGTTTCTATCACAACTTCTTTTATTTCAGCCTTTAATTCTTTTTTTATTCTCTCTATATTTTTTTCACTGTCTAAGGCTCTAAAAGGCATTCCAGGGATAACATAATCGATATTTGGAGCAGATATCTTGACAGAGGCTGCAGCTCTTACACTGTTAACATTATTCTTTAAGCTTATAAGGCTTCTGACCTTTGTGATTATAGGTTCTTCTAGAGAGGCAATAACAATATTGTCATTCACGTTTAAGGTTCCATCATAGACAATTGTGTCTAAGACAACACCTAATCCTTTTTCATCTCTGACTTCCAGGATAACACCTTTCGCAGGCTTGTCAGTTTCAACAGCCAGATTTTTTTCAAGATATTTCTGCGCTAGTCCTGTCAAGACCATTAGTAATTCAGGAATACCTTCTTTTGTCTTGGCTGATATCGGTATGATAGCCAGCTGCTTTGTGTAATCCTCAACCCTGTCAAATCTTTCAGCATTAAAGCCAAGATCATACAGTTTTCCGACAATTTCATATAATTTGGTATCTAAATAGTTCTTGACAGATTCAGCCTGTTTGTTTACATTGTCTAGAATACTGGAATTTTTATTGGACTTCCAGCCAGGAATGTTATCTATCTTGTTCAGGGCAATAATAAAAGGTGTTTTATGGTTTTTTAGAATTTCAACAGCTTCTTTTGTCTGAGGCATGATTCCTTCATTAACATCAATTACAACAATGCCGATATCAGCGATGCTCCCTCCTCTTTTCCTTAAGTTTGAGAAAGCAGAATGTCCCGGACTATCTATCAATAGAAAACCAGGGATATTAATCTTATATTTCATGTTTTTTAATAGGTATCCTGCAATATCTTCAATCTTTTCAATAGAGACATTGACAGCGTATATCGTCTGTGTGATTCTTCCAGCTTCTTTCTGGATTATGTTTATGCCGGAGATAGATTCAATTATCTGGGACTTTCCATGATCTACGTGTCCTGTTAATAAACATATTAAAGATCTTATGTTTGCCATTTTACATTTCTAGAAACAGATATTTCTAGTTCAGCATATAATTGTTGGAGAAGAGTTTTTTAAATGTTTTGAAATTAGTCTAAGCATCAAAGACCTTATATATGTTACAAAACTTTGCTATTTTTTGAACAGAACAAGACTCATTACTATCTAACAACTCTAATTCTCCTGTGTCAACTAAAATATTTTCTAGGTCTTTTGTATACCACTCTTCAGATTCTTTTGATGGATGTATATTTTTTTCGAGGCTATCTTTGTAGCTGTATGAAAATCCCAGAGTGCGTAGGTCATTAAAAATATTAGAAAAATAAAATATTTTTAATGCTTGTTTGACATAATCATTATCTAAATCTTCTAATGAACCTATACCAGCACTTTTTACATGCAAAACAGATCCAATATAGCTGTTTGTTCTTTTAACAAGGAAATATTCAAAGAGTTCATGAATAGTCTTGTAATTGAAATCAAAACAAGGATGTTTCAGGAGATTTACAAGATCAAACTGCCACGGAGCTACAGAAACATGTTCAAGGTCTAGAGCATACATTTTCTTGTCGTTTACAACGATATTCTGCGGAGAATATTCGCCATGTATTATCCAGTATGAATCCTTCTCTAATATATCTGTTATAGGTCTTAAGTCGTTTCTTAATATATCCTCATCCCTTGATTTCCATTGTCCAAATAGATCAGAGTTTTTCTTTAGAATTACTTTGCCAATATTCTTAAGCATTTCTTCTGAAAAATTTTCTTTATCCCTGACATAATCATAGGCTGTAGGATAAAGAGAGAAGTAATAATGCAGTTTTATCAGAATATCAATGGCTTTTTTTGCATACAGTTTCTTTTCTTTCTCATTCTTGTCAGGAAGAATCTCATCCAGACATTTTTTTCCAGCATATTCAAAAATAATAGTACTTCCTCTAGGTGACTCAACAGAGCTTATAAAATTAGGTACCGGCAATGTCCTTGAGATATTTGTGCCATTTCTTGCCATAATCATCAGATCTCCTTCTCTTGTTAGTTTGTTCTGGTTCTCTTGCAGGGAAATATTTGATCATGACGGTTTCTAAAGGAGAATTTATGTTACGGTCATATAGCCTGAGTTGATAGACATGAGCATCACCAAGACCTCTTGGTATATGTTTTAATGTAAGGTAAAGATCGTTCTCAGAAAGTCTTTCTGATAGTTCATCTAACCTTACTTCAGTATTATAAAGGATTTTATTCTCTGATGTAGTTAGTTTTTCTATAGTCTGACTTATTTCACTGTACAAACTTTCCAGCGTTTCTTTATAAGAACTTAATTTTTTCATGTTGATTATATTAATACAGATATAAACGTCAAAACTATCTGTAAACAAAGGGTTAATAAGTTTTTTAAAGCTATTGTTCAGGTCTGGTATATCTTCCTGGCCATGTTGTGTACTGATGCAGTTATATCCTTATAATTCTCAAGAATTTCCGGAACACCTTTTATTCTCCAGTGTTTTTCCATTATAACATTGCATTTGTTTGAAATAAGTTTTTTATTGGTGCTCAATAATAATGCTAATTCTTTGTCAGAATTGTAATAAGATTTCATTGTATCTATGTAAAACTTTTCTACATCATTGCATAGATTAATCAGTTCAAAAAATGTCTTTTCATTGCAGTTCAGTCTTTTAAATCTTCTGGCAATTCTCTTGATTTCATCAGCAATTTTTTCTATAATCATTGACATGTCCCATAAAACAAGCAGCTTGTCATGTTCGGGCAAGTTCAGTGTTTTCAGTATGTAAGGGTCATCAAAGCTATGCTTCACAGTTCTTATTATCAGGAATAAAAGTTTGTTTATTTCCTGATCACGCTTGACAACATCGTCCATATCATTTTTATTATAGTTTTTAAGGTTGTACATCATGGATCTTGTCAGATTATCTATTTTGCGAAGCAATAGATGTACATTAACATCTTTTATATTAAGGAAATCTTTTATCAGAATTTCAGAGTTGTTTTCATCGATAATTTCAGAGGCAACCAGGTTTTGGACTATCTTTTTGATTTCATCTTTTTTCGTTGCCAGGTCTTTTCCGTATATTCGTATCTGTTTGTAGTTGTTTAGATATGAAGAAATTATGATTCTCTTTATAAGCTCAATATCCTTACCAGTGATGTCTATATTAATCTCTTTGTTTGGTTCTTTATATTCCCTTGATTTACGTATTATAATAAGGTTTTCACTTCCGTTTTGTTCAATGAAGA
>JAGVYY010000021.1 GCA_018303005.1 Candidatus Woesearchaeota archaeon | reverse complement strand
TAGACTTTTTGTTAACCCGAAATAAGAATGCAAGACTAGAATCTATAAATCTAGACATAAAAAGATCAGACTCAATAACCGAATATAACAAAGACATTTATTCACAAGAAATAAAGAAATGTCTGAGAATCTGGCCTCAGGACAATAACACAGAAGGATTTTTTATTGCTAAAATAAAAAAGGTATAATCAGAAACATTGTGAAAAATAAAATTTTATATTATACCCTCTCACTCTTAAAGACTTGACTTCATTTAATAGATAATAATACATAATTTTCTTTGGTATGCCATGACCATAATGGTTCATTTCACTTAATTCTTTTTTATCATCTTCTTCTGCAGCAGGTTCTTCTACAGCAGGATAGTAATCTTTTGCATATCTGACTATTCTTATCTTCAGCTCCCTGCTTTTCAGCTGTTCTTTTGGTATGTTGCTTTGAGTTGAATACTTTTCTATTACATCCTCTAAAATGCAAGGTCTAGTCATTTTTTCTGTCTTCTTGTCAAGACAATTACTGCTATAACAAACATTAATAAAGATAACCATTGGCCGCCGCTTAATCCATATGTTCCAGGATCATCTCTTAGAAATGTTATGACAAAACGCAGAAACCCATACATCAGTACAAACACCCAGAACAAAGTTCCAGGTTTGTATTCTTTCCTGTCTTTTTTATTATACAAGGCTAACAAAATAAAAAATATAAATAAATTCTTTAATGCCTCATATAACTGAGAGGGATGCCTGCAGCCTTCATAATATTTAAATTGAAAGCACCATGAAACATTTGTTTTTATTCCTACTAATTCACCATTAACAAAATTCATTATTCGCCCAAGAAACAAAGCTAATGCACCCGGTACAACTAAAACATCAGCTAAATCATAAAATTTAACTTTATATTTCCTGCAGAAAAATAATGTAACTAAAACAATTCCGATTAAACCTCCATGAAAACTCATTCCACCCTGCCAAACCTTGAATATGTCTATCAGATGTGAAAATGGATTAATTTCTTTGGTAAAAAAATAACCTGCTCTGGCTCCAGCTATAGTACCAATAATAACATATATCAAATAACTGTCTAGTTTATCCTTGTCCATATTTTGGATCATATTTCTTTTGATATAGTGAAGAAGTATAAAGTAAGATAAAACAAAACCTAGAATATAAGCCATGCTATAATACCTTATTTCAAGAAAACCGATTTTAACCATTACGGGATTGATATTATTGACAAACATTTTTATGAAGAATTGTCTAGGATTAATAAATATTTGTTTTAATCGTAATAGCTTAGCTTTCTGAAGCTATGTCGTTGTCGAAACAAAAAATGCCTAAAATCGTTTATCATCGGCGAACTTCAGAAAGGTAACTAAATACTTTTAATCAAATTCAAAAACCAAAATCTTTTTAATAAAATCCTCTATTTCTATTACTCTTTTCCTATTTAATGAAACTTGTAAACCATAAGAAGTAGGTTTGGTTATTATAAAACCTTCTCTAATTAAATTTTTTACTACTTTCTCTACGTTTTTTCCTGAATGCGAAGGGAAGCCTTTTTTTAAAGTGTCATAATGTGTATGTACATTCCCAATAACTTTCTTTCTTCTTAAATGATAGAAAATAGTTGCTTTTATCTTATCTTCCTCTCTGAATTGCATATACAGATTAAACTATTTATATATTTAAATGTTTCTAATATTGAAATTTAAAAACAAAAATAGAAATATTTATATATAAGTTATATATAATATATATATACTGTATATATACTGAATAATAAATGAAAAACGAAACAATATTTATTGAAGTATTTGGGAATAATCCTATAATAAAAGTTTTAGATTTTTTAATAACATTTCAATTATTTGATTATCCTTTAACTGAAATAGCTAAGAATTCTGGTGTGAGTTACTCAACTTTACAAACCTTTTGGGAGAAACTAGAAAGAAACAAGATTGTTGTAAAGACAAGAAGGGTAGGAAAATCAGATTTATATAAATTAAATACAAATAATCCAGCAATAAAGCAATTAATAAAACTTGATTGGAATTTAATTAAGGGTTCTGAAGAAGAAATAATTATGCAAAATTAATAAATATTTTTTTAATCAAATTCAAAATTTAAAAAAATTTTCTGAAAAATATTAAAATTTTTTGCCATAGACTGCTACTGAGGCATTTATTATCAATACATAAATTAGAGTCACACTCAAAGTTATTTTCACAAGTTAGATCTTCATTTTTTTGATCTATAAACTTATGATTTATGCTACAATATGCATTATCTTTCCTAAAACCAATTTGGAAACATTTATTGTCCAATAAACAGCCATTATCACATGTTGTTTTATTTTTATTATATAACAATGCATCTTGTTCCTCTGGTTCGGCATCAGAATATTCTAAAGTAGTTATTGTGGTAATTTGAATTGTTGTACTCGTGGTTATAATTTCAGGACATGAAGATCTTGGATCTTCAATACACTCACATTTTACACTAACACTTCCCGGACTGCAAACTGGACCTGCTCCGGGAATGTCACTTGGAACACATTTAGAAGGAATTTCTTTTGTAACTGTTTTGCAATATTCTATTTTAGTCCCATCTGGACACGTGTAATATTTTTGGCATGATTCTCTTGAACCTCCTCCACCTGATCCACTAGTTGATGTTATCCCAGAACTTACAGAGAATTTTATTTCTTTTGAAACAGAATTATCATTTAAATCCTTACATCCTAAAGTTAGAATATAATTTTCTACTTCTGTTAAAGCTAAATCAGATTTGTGATTATTAATGTAACCATCTATTGAAACATGACCAGCACCACCACTAGAAGAATCTAAAGATGCTAAAGTATATCCACAATGAGACAATTCATTTACTTCAAAGTCTAACTTTGTATTGGGTAAATTTTTGATATTATTTATTGGAGATTTAATATTTAATTCCGGAGCTGTTTTATCTTCATTTCTGTTTCCTTGTACAGTAAAATAAACAGTTTTTGTTTCTGTATTTCCAGACTTATCATTACACCTAATATCAACTTTATAACTCCAACCCGGAACAGCATCATAATAAGCATTTGCTAAAGTAAAAAAAGAATCTTTTAAATCACAAAAAGGACAATCTTTATATCTTATCTCTTTATATTCATTTAATTCGTTATAAACTCTTCCTGTAAATTTACAATTTAATCCTGTATTGGAAGAAGCTGAAACCAGGATATCTACATTAGAAGAAATAAAGATAGTACCATTTGTTGGACTGATTATTAATCCTAAAGGAGCATCTACTTTACCACCATCTCCTGAAGAAGAAGTCTGAGCATAAATAGCTGGTAAAAGTAGAAAAATAAGTAAAAACAAAACATGTCTTGATTTCATAAAAATAATAAATAAATACCTTACTTAAAACTTGTTATAGTTTCAATATAGTTGAAACTTAAGTTATTTCATTTAAAGTTATGCAATCTTCTCTAATTTTTATGGAATACTGCTTGAATCCCGGGGGTCATATTTTAATTTAATTTGTCTAAGAAATTCATATTTTCTTTCTTAATTTCAAAATCGAAAATATCACCATTTTCCTTAATTCTTTCTTTACTTTTGCATTTATATTTAATTTCAACATTTTTAAATTCAAAAAAACTAAGTTCTTTTTTTGATTACAGGCATAGTCACACTTCTATTGATAATTTACCAAAAGGATTCATCAGATATTAGAGGAAAAGTTAAATATTTGGTAAAAGAATTAAAAAATAAGGAATTTTGCTTGGTAAACCAACAAGTTATGGTGAAGAAGTTTCAATTAATGTAGAAAAGAAAGAAGAGATTATGCATTATATTGAAATATTTCTGAATAAAAAATAAAATTGGGGTTACTGGGATTTGAACCCAGGCCTTGCGGTCCCTAACCACAAATTCTACCAAGCTAAACCATAACCCCCTTAATCAAAAAATATTTAAACTTAGTTTATATTATTAACTATGGGGGTTATAAAAATAGACAGACCTTACAGTTTCATAGGCTTAGATCCAGGAACTACAAAAAGCTATGCAATTATAGACATTAACGGAAATTTGCTTTCTTTAAAATCTTCTAAGAAACTGGATTTAAACAAATCAATACAGGAAATTTCTAATATAAGCAAAGTAATAGCAGTAGGCACTGATATTAATCCTGCTCCAAAATTTGTAGAAAAATTTGCCTCTAGTTTAAGTGCTAAAATTATAAGACCGGAAAAAACTTTGCAGCAGAAAGATAAGTGGAGGATTGCTAAGGAATATCTAAAAGATAAGAAATATACAGAAAAAATAAAAATTGAAAACAAGCACCAGAGAGATGCATTAACAGGTGCTGTTCTAGCATACAAAAATTACAAAACTTTGTTTAATAAAGTTGATAATAAACTAATCAAAAATAACAAGTCACATTTAAATGAGGAAATAAAGAATTTAATAATAACAAAAAATTTTACCATTAAAAAAGCCATAAGTGTTATTGGAACTAATAACACACAAGATTAGGTAAATTCACATATTCTTAAATGTAAAATCTATAATCATCAATTTTTAATTGATTATTATTACTATTATGAAGCACTAAACTCGACGACCTCTGCGCGCGTGTGACTTTCGACAGCCACCAGTATGCGTTCTAGTAACATCCTCAATAAATCCAATTCTGAATCCATCTCTAGAAAGAGTTCTTACAACAGCCTGTGCACCAGGCCCAGGGTTATTCGGTCCTTCATGTCCACCGGAAGCCCTTATTCTCACATGCAACCCGTTAATACCTTGCTCTCTTAATCTTTCTTCAATTTTTTTTGCAGCCATCATTGCAGCAGTCGGAGAACTTTCCAATCTGTGTGTTTTAACTACTTGTCCTCCGGAAGATATTGCTAATGTTTCACTTCCGGTAATGTCTGTGACATGTATCACAGTGTTATTGTAAGTTGAGAAAATATGGCAGATTCCCCATCTTAGTTTTGTCTGGCTCTCCTGTCTGTCCTGTCTCATTTTTTATTTCCTTCTTTTGTCTCTTTCTTTTCCTTCTTTATCTCTTTCCTTTTCTCTTTCTTTATCTTCTCTTGTTTGTCTTCTTTCCTTTTCATCTCTTCTTTTTTCCCAGTTTCACCACTTTTATCTTCTTTTATTTTGTCTTCTTTCTGCTTAATTGCTTCAATCATCTTCTGTTTGATTTTAATGATTTCTGGATGGTCTGCTTTTGAAAATGACGACTTCCTGATATATGTAATTTTGTCTTCATCATCTCTCATGACCATATATGATGGTATTGTAGTCTTAACTCCGTTTACTGCAATATGACCATGGACAATTAGCTGCCTGGCTTGCCTTATTGTCTTGGCAAGATTATTCCTAAGAACAAATGTCTGCAGTCTTCTATCAAGAAAATCTTCAGTCTTCAAGCTCAAGACATCGTCTAATGAGCTTTTTTCTCTTAACAGATTATATTTCATAAGCCTATCAAGAAGCTGTTTCTTTTCCTTTACAGACTGTTCTGTTTCAGTTGCAATTAATTTTTTTGCCTGTCTTAAAACTCTTCTTAATGCAGAGTCAGCTTTCCATATTTCTCTTTTTTTATTCAGGCCATAATGCTCAACAATCTTATTTTCCCTGTCTATTCTGCTTTTTCTCCATGGATGCGAAGGGACACTAAATTTTTTTCTGAATTTTCTAGGTGACCCCATTTTTACTTCTTAGCTCCCTTTTCTGTCTTTGCTGGTTTTGTCGGTTTCGCCGGTTTTCCAGCTGCAGCCTGAGCTATCTTAGTTGCTTTTTTTGTTACGCCGACAGATTTGCCTCGTCTGAAATTGCCTCTTGTTCTCTGTCCCCTGACAGGCAGGCCCCAAGCATGTCTCAGTCCTCTGTATGACTTTGTTTTCTTTAATTTCTTGATGTCAGACTCAAAAGATAATCTTAATTTAGATGTTGTAACATGTATGTCCTTTCCAGTATCAAAATCCTTCCTTCTGTTTAGCAGCCAGATAGGCAAAGGAGCAGGGTTTTCAACAAGCATCTCAATGTTTTTGATGTTGTCTTCAGTTAGATTTCCAATTTTCATGTTCTTGTCTATGTCAAAATGATTGCATATAGCATTTGAAAAAATAAAACCTATTCCTCTTATTTTTTTCAGTGCGATGAATACCTTTCTATTCCCATCTATGTCCGTGTTCAATATCCTGACTATGTTTCTAAAATGCTCTGTCATTTTACTTTTGGCAAATGTAGATATAAGACTTCAAAAATAGATTTATAAATGTTTTTGTTGTTGTGCATTGTTAAGTTAGTGGTTGGTGGAAAACCTTAAAAGTCTTTAAACTCACTCTTTTTGGATGAAGAAAGTATGGAAAGATTATACCATCAAAGGAAAAAAGATAACCGTTCTTGTTAATATTTTTGAAGAAGGTGACAAAAAACTTATTAGGGATTTATATTTTAGCTGGAAAGAAGTTAATGACAATATTAAGAAGATATCTACAAGAGTGTATTGTTGTTGTGGTTTCATCCTAAATCTCAATAATTTTTAACCTCGTTGCCAGGAAGTCTTATTCCAAATCTCAAAGGATTTGGTGTAGGTAGTTCACTGTATAAATCTAATGACCAACAAAAAGCCTGTGTTTATCCTTGCCCTCTAGCTCAACCAAGATTCTCTTTGTTATGGCCTTTTCAGGATCAGGCATCAGATTAAGTCTTTCCTTGATATCCTTGAAGTTTTCAAATTTCTTTTCTTCCCTCTTTTCCAGAACTTCCCACATATGCTTCTTCCCGATTCCAGGCAATAACTCTAATTGATGTCTTCTTGCATTTATCGGAAAGGCATTGTTGAAAAAATCCACGAATCTCTTCTCATTTAGCTCGACAAGTTCCTTTATTACAATCTCTAATTCAGATTTCGCAGTTCTTGTTAATTTTTCCAAGGGTATCTTTCCAGCTATGTGATGAATCTTGTCTCTCTTGCCTTCCCCCATATAAACTTCATCATGTATGTTTATAATAACACCTCTTTTAGGCACTAATTCCAGAAGTAGAAAATGATTCTTTCCAACAACTTGCACTATAGATGTCTTTAAATGAGAGGGTCTTGAATCTAAAGGATACCCATTCGGCAGATAGTCTAACACTATAGCATATTCTTCTTTTATTGGAATATTCATTTTTTCTATTTGAGTTCACTAAATCTCTATGCATTTTATTTTTCATTTAATAATGTCAATATTCTATTTAAATCTTCTTGTTTTGGTTGTATGTTCTCTCCACTGAACATTGCTTTTAGGCTGTCAATATCCTCTGGATAAACATCAATGATCTTGCATACATGCCTCTCTTTCAGTCTAGGAATGTTCAAGGCAATTATCTTTTCTTTTAATTTGTTAAAATCACCAATTTTAGTTTTGGAAAACTGATTCAGATAGTCTAATGTTTTATTCGCTCTTGGGGTTAATTCATTATCTCTTTTCTTTATTTCATTTAATTTATCTTTTAGTTCAATCATAGATATTGGTGTTTCAGATATTATTTCGATGCTAGGCATTTTTTTAATCTCCTCAGTTAAATCTTTTTCATATGTACAGGATGTACTATCAATTTTTTGTGTTTTCCACCATCCATGATATGGACTTCATAACATGATCCTTTCTTGTGCTTTATTATTCCAGTTTTTCCATGGAATCTTGGAAAATACATGCCTTTCTGGAAGGCAGGCTCAGCAATTAGCTGGACTTTATCATTGTCATTAAATGTCTGCAAGAATCTGGTAATGCTTATTTTACCTCTTTCCCTGACATCCTTTCTGAACTTTCTTCTGGTTTTTCTTCTGAATCCACCCATGCGTTTTGCCATTAATTTGTATAGAAGTGAGTGTTTTATAAAGTTTTTTGTTTTTTTTAATTATATGGAAACTGATTTTGATACAGATAAAATAAGAAATGAAATAAAGGATACTGAAACAATTACAGCAGTAGGAGATTTGGTAAGTAAGGTTAATTCATTATTTTTACAAGAACCAAATTTTCAGGAATTACCATCAGATAAACCCATAATTTTTGTTGGTGATTTACATGGAGATATAGAAAATGCAGTAAGGATAGTAAGAAAATATTCAAAAGATCATAGAATTGTTTTTCTTGGAGATTATATTGATAGATCCACAGAATATCTCGGGTCTTTAAAGAACATATCATATTTATTAAAAAAGAAGATAGAAAATCCAAAAGAGATTATTATGTTGAGAGGAAATCATGAGTTTGACCAGATATACAACATGTATGGGTTTGGTGATGAATTAAGAGAAATAGATCATGCATTTAGTAAGGATTTTTTATGGAAATTTACATTATTATTCCCTAATATGCCTTACATTGTAACAACTGATAATGGTATAATTGGTTTGCATGGCGGTATACCAAATGTCGAATCTGTTGAAGAAATTAAAAATTTACCCAAAGGTGTAACAGATTATAATCAACATCCGATAATATCACAAATTGTGTGGAATGATAATATTGGTGATTGTGATAATTTCTTTGATAATAAAGGTTACACATATAGTAATAGAGGATTATCACTTAACTTAGGGATATTATATGGGGAACCTTACTTTTCCGAAAAAATGAGTTTACTTGGCAAAAAAGTGTTAGTAAGAGGACATAATCAAAATCTAAAAGGATATAGCCTTAATAACAAGGTTCTAACCGTGTTCTCATCTAGAAGATACACTAATTATGGCAATTTAAAAGGTGCTTATGTTGCAATTTTAGATCCACAAAAAGAAATTAATAATGCCCTAGATTTGAAGATAGAATTTTTATAGATGTGTAACCTCTTCCAAAACATTGCTTAAAGTCTTGTCCAAGGCAAAAAACACATTGTAATTTGTTAATCCAGAGTTATACGGTTTTCCTCCGATAATGGCATTAGTCTGTATCTCAAATTCAGAGTTATGCACTTTTTTTATATGGATTGAGATGCTTTCAAATTTGCTGGTCTTTTCCTCTAATTTCTTTACATAAGTTCCAACAATCTTTTTTACCACTATCAGTTTGGCAGGTTCCAATGATCTAAAGCCGATAAGCTGTATATTGCCTCCCAACTGCATCATGTCAATGTTTGTGTCTTCCATATAGCATTTGTTATACTCTTTTAGAATAAAAAGGTTTCTATCTGTGGAATTTAATATACTGTACGGTTATTTTTTCCGATACGTACCCCAAGCGAGGAACTCAAGTCATCAGGGCCCCAGTTGCAGTCCAGCTCAGCCCTGCCGAAATCAGCGCTGAACCTCGCG
>JAGVYY010000004.1 GCA_018303005.1 Candidatus Woesearchaeota archaeon | reverse complement strand
CCATTTATACAAATTCTTCTATAATGCCTGCTTCCTACTAAATCATTTCCCTCTCCAGTAGAACCCTCATATTCACACCATGATTCTCCATTCTCTCTTTCATTTCTTCCACTTAAGTCTTTGCTCCAAAACACATTTATATCACTCTTTGCAGGATTTTTACAGCTTAAATCAGCACAATAATATTTTAATTTCGGATTATTAACATCCTTTATTTTATCCTGGGGAATATCAGAACAAATGCTTCCTTTACTGTAATCGCAATTTCCACAACTCAAACTTTCAGCATTACTTGAACTAAAACCACAGCTATTCTCTGAACTAATTCTTTGCCCATTTGTTGCATAATTGGTTCCATAAATATTTTCAGGATTATTAGCAGAATCAAACCAATAAACCTTGTTATCAAAACAGCCAGTATGGTGCTTCTCAGTAAATTTAGCCAGGCAGGCATCTTCAGTATTCAAAGAAGCATCAAAAATCTCATCTAACTTTAATGTTTCATAATCTTTTATTGCATCTGCACACTGTGCTTGTGTAACAAAAGCACTTCCTGTAGGCAAAGAACAGCAGCCTTTCTGACAAGCCTGAATATTTTCAATAGTTCCTGTCTTAAAATTTCCACCCTGGTTTATACAAACACCTTTCAATGTATTTGCATTGCAAAAACCATTAATTATACATACTCCTGGCTGACATTCTTGTGTTTGTTCGCAAGTTGTCCCGGAAGGCTGTCCAGCACTTAAATCACAGTTATTTACAGATGCATATATACAACTCTCTCCTTTATAAGGGCTGTCTTGTTTTGTCTTTGTACAACAAACATTATTTCCAGAAGCAATATCATTGACTTGTTCTCCGGTTATTCCTTGTTGATATGCTGTAAAGTCATCTGTATATGTATAATCCTTAAAATCATCAGGAGGAGAAGCATAAACAGGATTTAACAAATAAACAGTGAAAATGCTGGATATAATCAAAAATATCAGAGACACAGCAGTTATTCTCAACCTGTAACTCTCTTCAATTATCTTTTTCATTTTTTAACATAACTCCTGACTGCATATTGGAATTTATATGGATCATCTCTCAGCTTTAATATGTAAATCTTGCTATCTCTTACTTCTTGTCTTTCAATTTCAATTTCACCCTGATGTCTTAACATATATGGTATTGTGAAAAAATCTCCAATGTTTATTTCTTCCTCAACACCATCTTTAGAGACCTCAGCTAATCTTCCTAAAGGAACATTAAAGGTATGTGAAAATCTATTCTCTTTAACAATAGTATTCCCTTTTGTTATTGTAATAGGATAATCTAAATTCATAATCGTGTTTAATTTTCCTACTGAAACGCTAATATTAATCTTATTTTCATGTTCAACTTTAAATCCTGCTTTTTTAATTTCTCCAAAATCAATACAGGCTCCTAATTTGCTAGCCATATGATTTTTCAGCTCATTCTCCATATGTTCTATTAAGTTTGGTCTTCTATCAAAGCAGGGAGTAAAAGAATCAGTATAACACAAGTAAGATATTTTATTATCAAAATAATATTGGTATAATCCGGGTTCTATATCTCCTCCCTGTTTTCCAATCAGGTCCAGAGCTTTTTCACCCTCCACTTTAATGCAACTTTCAATATACTCTTTTAAAGGTTGTAACTTACTTTCATCAAATTCCACATCATTCTTGATCTGTTTGGTTCTTTCATTAAAAATAAAATAAGTAAAACCAATTACAGCAACTATAATAATACCAAGAATAATAAAGACAGTAATTTGGCCTCTTTTTCCATTAAACATAATACAATAATAAGAATAAAATTAATATTTAAAGGTATTGCTTAATCACAATTGAAAATATTTTTGAACATTTTCATTAAAACCTAAATACCATATTATTGGAATCAAAATAATTATATTTATAATACCAAAAACTGGATTAATAGATTTATTTATCAAATCGAAAAAAATATTTATAATACCTATAATAGGAAGTCCTAAAGCTATATTTCTACCCATTTTAACACCTTTCAATAAACTAATAAAAACAGAAATTATTATAACAATTAAAAATAAACCTATTATAATAATAAAAAGATTATCATAAATATCTTTAAAACTATTAAAGAACACAAATAAGATAACCACCAAGTAATAAATAGAAATTATCTTAACTCAGGTAGAAGGTTCCCTCTTTATACTTAACTTCACCTCCTCTTTTTTTATCTTTTTCATTTTATTAATCAGCAGTATCTACAGACATTGCCGCTTTTGCTTCCCGTCTCTTTTGATGAAGACTTCTTTGTTGTTCTTTTAGGTTTAGCTCTTGCCATTGTTGTTCACCTCACTTATTTTGTTAAAACAACTTAAATATAAATATATCGTTTAGCATTAAGCATCTTGGATTTTTTCAAGTTCATTTCTCTTTTCAATTAGCCTATTAGCTATATTTTCAACCTCTGAAAAAAGAAAAGAGTATAGCTTAATGAGCTCATTTAAATCATAGAGTTCATAATTTATCTTTTTAATCTCTACAGAATCATTCTCTTTCAATAAAAGATCTCTCTTGTTTTCTAAATAAGTTACATCCCTCTTGAATTTATTCATAGATGCTGTAAACCTAAAAAGATCATGATTTAAGATATCATTCTGCGAATATCCTCCTAATCTTAAATATATGTATTGGGATAGTCTAGCTTCAATTTCAGTAGGATTAAGATCATACTCTCCTCGCCTGTGTGTATACATCATCTTAGCAAAAACATTGGATTTCTCATATAAAGTATTTAGAATGGGATAAAACAGAAAATAAAAAGGGCTTCCTTTGTCTAAAGATTTAAGAATATTTTTTCTTAATTCAGATTCCCTAACACCAATATCTAAAGGCAATTTATCTTTTTGTTTATTCGCATTCTGTAAGATATGCCCATATTCATGTATAATCAGAGAGGCATATTTTGGATAAAACTCTATATATTTAATGCATTTATTCAAATCAAATCTAGGAACTAAAGCCTGATAAGGAACAAATTTATTAAGGAAAATATTTATCCACAACGCTTCATATGGTACACATGCCATTGGTTGCGTAGGTGAATGATAAGAAACCATCTCTACAGCGCTGAATGCCACAAGATTGACTTTAGGATCTGGAATTTGTATAGTTAAATATTCAGGATGTCTTAAAGGCACATATTCTTTAAGATAACTCCATAATTTAGGAAACAAAATAGAAAAATTATAAGGCCCTCCTGTGTCTATCTTCTTTACACTAGGAACAGGATAATACTTAAAATTAGAAACAAGTTCAGTAAGTTTTGAATAGAATTTTACAGTATACCTATTCTTAAAAATTATAAAATCTTTCTCAAGTATTTTAATAAGACTATTGTAGTTAGAATCAAAATAAGATCTGTCTAATTCAATCAATTGATATAAAAGACCAAGAAGTTCTTTTCTGGAACTTTTACTATAAGGCGTAAATCTATTAAATCTGGATTCATAATATTTATCAACAGCTCTAAGGTAGATCAACTCCCAGTATCTTTTTATCCTTAACTCTAAATCTTTGGTATTATAATTCATTTTAGTTTAGCTTAAAGTGAGTTATAATAGATTTTAAATAAAACCCACTTTTTTTCATATAGAATTATTTTTGTTTAATTACTTTTAAAGTTTACTTCTCTTACTAAAGTGGACATTCGGATATTAAACTTAAATCATTAATAGACATAACGCCTCTGACTCTGGTTTTATTCGCAAACTCCCATGTAGGGTAGCCTTGTATGTCTTCTTTTACGCAGATTTGTGTTTGTCCGCTCCTGTCAGGCAGCGAGCATTCAATATAATTGACATATTTTATAGATTTCCCGAACAATCTCTTTTGGTCATTGCAGTTAGGACACCAAAATGCTCCATAAAAATTCACTCCTTTATCAGTCAGGCATTTCGCAAAATTATCATATTTTCCAGGTTCTTTTGCCTTTGTGTAGATCAAAAAGATAATTCCAATAAATACAATAAGCAGAACAAAATAAAAAACATGTTTCTTTTTTAAAAAACCTGGTTTAAATCTGTTTTTTTCTTTTGTAGTATTATGTTTAGTATTTGAATGCTGGTTTAAAGATTCAATAGTGTTAAATTCTTTTTCACAATGAATGCATTTATGTTCCATCTTGATTTATTTCTCTTAGTGAATTTATTAATATTTCCATGGATTTCAATCAAACTCCCCGGTTATATTCTTAATATAATAATAACCGATTCTGCTTAAAACAAAAACAACTGCAACCCCTACAATAATGAACAGCCAGTCAGCAAGGTTCAAAGCCACAACCTTCAAATATTTACTTAATCCCGTATATAAAACAACAAGCTGCAATCCCATAGATATCCCAACAGCCAGCAGAAGATATTTATTTGAAAATAGATTTTTCTTATAGATACTTTCAACCATGTAAATTCTGACCATCTCTAATACCACAATTGTAGTAAAAACAATGCTTTGTGCCTTAATAAGATCAAATTTTAAATATCTGTCAAACAAAAACAAAGATAGTAATGTCATTAACAATCCCATTAACATAATATTATACCACATATTTTTAGATACCATATTTTCCTTAGGTTTTCGGGGCGGTTTTTCCATGATTGTACTATCAGGCGCATCAAGACCTAGAGCCAGGGCAGGAAAACCATCAGTTACCAAATTAATCCACAGCAAATGAACAGCAAGCAAAGGTATTGCAATACTATCATTAAATCTAAATCCTATAAGCAAAGCTGCAAACAATATCATTACTTCTCCAATATTACTGGACAGCAGATAATTGACAAATTTTTTTATATTATCATAAATTCCTCTGCCTTCCTCTATAGCATTTACAATAGTTGCAAAATTATCATCCAGTAATATCATATCAGAGCTTTCTTTTGCAACATCAGTTCCTGTAATGCCCATGGCAATTCCAATATCAGCTTTCTTTAATGCTGGTGCATCATTTATCCCGTCGCCAGTCATTGCAACAATCTCACCCTTTCTTTTCAAAGCTTCTACAATCTTAATCTTATGTTCAGGATTTACTCTTGCATAAATATCATATTTCTCGATAACATCATCTAAATTCCTTAACTTATCAATTTCTTCTCCTGTCAAAACATCTCCTTTAATGCCCAGTTTGTCACCGATAGCTTTTGCTGTTATGCTATGGTCTCCAGTAATCATAATCACTCTTATGCCAGCTTTCTCGCATTTTTCAATAGAAATCTTTACCTCATCTCTTTCAGGATCAATCATACCTTGCATCCCGACAAAGATTAAATTCTTTTCTTCTAATTTATTGCTTTCTTTATATGCGAATCCTAAAACTCTTAATGCCTTGGCAGCAAATTCCTGATGTATTTTTAATATTTTAGTTTTATCTTTCTCAGTTATTTTCCTTACTCTTCCGTTTTCATAAATTCTATCTGATATATCCAGAATCTTTTCAACAGCACCTTTGCTTAATACAATGTAATTTTTGTTTAATTTATTAAGAGTACTCATCAATTTTCTTTCAGATGTAAAAAACTCTTCTTTTAGTCTTAGATATTTATTGTCTAATTCATTTTTTTTAATTCCGAACTTAGCTGCACTTATAATCAAAGCACCCTCTGTAGGATCTCCAATTAATTCACGTTCGTTTTGAAAAATAGTATTGTTGCATAAGACGCCAATTCTTAACAATAGCTCCAGTTCTTGATCTTTAACTTCTCTTTCATTATATAGAAACCTTCCTATTTTATTATATCCTGATCCTGTGACATCTATTGTTTTATTATTAACATAAATCTTCTCGACAGTCATTTCGTTTTTTGTTAGTGTTCCTGTTTTGTCGCTGCATACAACACTGACACTTCCAAGTGTTTCAACAGCAGGCAATTTCCTGATTAACACATTCTTCTTAACCATTTTTTTTATGCCAACAGCTAAAGATATGGTGACAACAGCCGGCAAACCTTCAGGAATAGCAGCAACAGCCAAGCTGACTCCGATTAATAACATATCTAAAAATTTCCCACCTTTAAAAATTCCGCTAAAGAAGACAGCAATAACAACAATGATTATAATATAACCAAGTGTCTTTCCTAGTTTGTTTAATCTAATCTGCAATGGTGTTAATTCCGGTTTAACATCCTCAATTAACTTAGCAATTTTACCAATTTCACTATGCATACCTGTATTAACAGCTATAGCTTTCCCTCTACCATTTGTAATAATAGTGCTGGAAAAAACCATGTTATTCTGATCTGCTATTCCACACTCTTTCTTGATAACATCAATTTTCTTCAATACAGGATTGCTTTCTCCGGTCAATGAAGCTTCTTGTGTTTGTAACTCATTGCTTTCAATAATCCTGGCGTCACATGAAACCCTATCCCCGGTTTCTAAAACTATAACATCTCCGGGAACAATGTTTTTTGATTCAATTTTTTTTAATTTCTCATTTCTAATAACCACTACGTTATGTCTTGCTAATTTTTTTAAAGCCTGAATGCTTTTCTCTGCATTATATTCCTGAACAAATCCTAATACAGCATTTAATATTAAGATTACACCAATTACAATAAAATCAATATACTCTTTGAAAAACAAGGAGATTACCAAAGCAGCAATTAAGATATACACAACAAAACTATTAAACTGCCCAAAAAATAATTTTAAAACAGAAATTTTTTTTCCTTCTTTTAGCTCATTGTATCCATATTCTAATAATCTTCTATTTGCCTCGTCTTCTGTTAGACCTTTTAAAGAGCTTTTTAATTCAGATAAAACATCCTTAACCTCTTTTTTATAAAAATCCATAATTTTTCATAATTATATTAAATATATAAAGATTTAGAATTAAAAAAATAAAAAAAGATTTATCTGCAAGGATCATTACTCCTAAACAAAACTCCATTTTCAGTTATGCACACATAAGCATTTCCGCTTCCAAGAGCACCTTTTAAGCTTTCAACAACCAGATTTTCACTAACGTAAACATCTTTTTTAAACACTGCGTCAAAGTTAACTCTAAATTTTGTTTCAAGCCCTTCTCCAATTGTATCAATAACTGGAACTATGTTATAAAGACTTACTTTAATCATTCCAAGTCTAAATTTTTGAAAAACATCTAAATTATTTACAGCCAAGTAATTTTTTCCTCCGTTTCCTCCACCAGAACTGCTACTAGTCCCACTTGTAGAAGTTCCTGTCCCGCCACTAACAGAACTTCCCCCGCCTGCACCCCCATTATATGCAGCACTAACATTATATACAAAAAAAGAACTGATTAAAATTAATAACAAAATACCAGATATAAAATACATTTTATTCATTTTAAATTGCCTCCTAAATTTATATTGTTAAAATAAACACCAAAAATTTAAAAACATGTCTAAAACTACAAATAATATTGAAATTATAAACCCTTTCTAAGTTTCAAGTTAGATTGAAGTTATAGAAAAAATTTAAAATTTACCTCAAGATTCAATTTTAATTCTATAGGATTTATTATTATATTACTTATTACCTACACCAATATTATAGCTTAAATTAGATATCACGATAGGTAATGGATTATTTTTATTTTGTTTTTTGTATACATTCTGTTGTATGGATATATCTCTAAAGATATTTGTTTGTGAGTTATATTCATAAATCCATTCTTTATTAAAATTTGGAAGATTTATCTTTATTCTAAAAACAAAAATCTCTGAACCTGTTCTAGAGTATAAAATTGGATTAATATAATATTCACCGTTAAAATTTTTTCTATAGATAATCTCATTAGAAGATCTTCCGTCTGCACCTATCTTTTCAATCTTTAATACATCAGAGAATAAATTAATACTTTGATTTCTATTATATAACCTAAACTTGATTAATCCATTAATTAATGCCTGATCATTCCTAACAAAGCTATAATCTGTTATTCGAAGATTTACTTCTCTTATATCTTGTTTTATATTAAAATAACTTATGTAGTTATTAAATATATTGTTCAAATAGGTGGTTGAATATGAACCATAACCCAAACTCGCAGGTCCTTCATTCATTATCGAATTCTTCGCAGATCTAAATCTAAAAACGCCGCCAGCGTTAAAGTAACAATCTGTTCCTTCTATACAGCTTTTTCCCATATTACAATCATTAACCATATGGATCCCATATTTAGATCTATCATTTAATTTTAAAGTTAATGCTCTATCTGCATTAGATAAACAAGATTTATAACTCTCATCATTCCCAGCAGATGACATACAAGACTTATAGTCAATATAAATATTATAACATAAAGATTCTGTATTAATCTGACCAGAACACCATTTCGGACAGCCTTCTACATCAACATCAGGAGGCAAAGTATCTGAAGAGAAATTTATTAAAGGTGGCCTATAATGAAAATTTGCTTCTTCATAATAATTCTCACCAAATCCAGCTATAGAATGACCTAATTCATGAACAAGAGTGTTAGAAGGATAATTATCTTCAAGATTTAATTCATCTAAATTTGGAACACTTAATGAAACAGGTGGCCTCATAAAATAAATTGTATTCGGACTTGCTGTATCAGAATGTGCTCTAAACCTTGCACTAGATACAACCACCATAGAATTTATATTATTAAATAAATAAGGGCAATCAGCTTTAATTCTATTAGCATAATCCGTAACTACTCTTCTATCACCTTGATAGTTATTTGGATCAAACAATTCCATGTATTGCTGATTATCTCTATGTATGTAGTATATATTCATGTTATTTTTTTGTGATTTATAAGGTTCAATTCTAAAAAAAGAACTTGCCTTATTTATATCAAATAATTTATCTAAAGCACTTTTAAAGTCAGCTTCATTAGTGAACCTATCAGAAACAAATAAAAAATTAAATTTAGTATTAGGACTACCACTAAACATAAAAGGCTTACATAAATCACTGTTAGGAATAGTTGTAGTTGTGGTTTGAATTTTAGGTAATAAAGTCGTTGTTGTTGGTCGATAACTTTCAGTCACACAATTATTATACCATTGTGCTGCATTTTTATCATTGCTTATAAAGTACCCATTTAAACCTGAACATTGACCATTATATGGAACTTTAACAGTAGAAGTTTGAGTCAGAAAAGTATTATCAGGATTTTTTATATTCTTAAAAACTACATTTTTAGTACACTCACATTCAATTTTTTGTTTCGAAATTGTTTTATCTTTAAAACTTGATATTTTATCACCTACAACACTATCTTCACAACCAGCAATAATAAAAAATAAAATTAAGAAAAAAATGATAGAAAATAATTTTAATTTCATACTACAAAAACATATTAAAGAGATATATATATGTTCCGATTTAAAAAATAACAAAACTTTACTCAAATTTGATATCAATTATATCATTATCTTTTGGAATAAAATAATTTATATTTTTATCATATTTTTTACCATTAACATAAATAGTTACATTACCATTTTTATCATTGCATAAATCTCCATTCTTTTTATCCATTATCTCGGTCTCAGAAAATCTTACTCCAATATTTCTCATAAACTTAATCAAAGTAGACTCACCAGGATTAGATCTAACATTACCTTCTAAATGCATTACACCATTACCATCAGAGTTAGGCATACTATTTTTATTCGTGGTTTTATCATGTGTATGTAATAAACCATTACCAATCTCCCCACCAGGCAAAGGCTCGGGTAATTGTTTTCTATCTCCACAGATACCGATATTAATATCTGCATGCCAATGTATTACTTCGGAAGGAATCCCACTTAAGTCATAATCTGATTCGGTATTATTAGAGGGTGCTCTTGTAACTAAAAAATAAATCAAATAAATAAATCCAATTACAATTATAGTAATAACAGAATAAGTGATAATATCTTTAGTTGATTTTTTCTTTTTTCTATTTTCCTCTGTCTTATTTCTTTCTTCTTCTTTCCTTAATCTCTTTAACTCTCTCCTTTCATGTTTGCTTAAATGTTGTATCTCTTGCTTATTATCTTGTTTTTCTTCTTCTTCCATTACTCAATTAAAAATTAAAAGCATTTTTGATTATAAAGCGTGCGCAGCGAAAATCGGCGCACGCATTTCCTTAGTTTTAATCAGCGTGAGCTATGTTTCCAGAGTTGCGCAGGAGGC
>JAGVYY010000018.1 GCA_018303005.1 Candidatus Woesearchaeota archaeon | reverse complement strand
TAAATATCATGAAAATATATTCAAAAATGGGAAGTATTCTAACACAGTTTGGTTTTATATTTTAAATCCAAATCATAAATAACATGAAAGATTTTTTACCGGGAACCTGGAAATTAAAATCATTGGGCAAATGCAGATGTATGAAAGACATGGTCTTCCATTTTAATCTTATATTTCTTGCTCTCTTCACTTGATTCTATTTGATAAAACAAATCGCTTATCCGCATATATTCACTCATCTTTCTTAAAGTAAAATTAATGTTGACGTTTTTAAACTGTTTTATGTTATTATGGAGTGCATTGATCTGGTCTTTAGGCAGATAAAATCTATAAGCTATATTGTTTAGTTTAACATATTCATTTATATTTTTTTCATACCTGTCTTTCTTCCATTGCAATATGTCATAATGAAAAACACCATTCTTTTCTTCCTCAAGTTCAAAATCTTTATCAAGTTCCAGATTACTGAAATTTATTCTTAACATACTCTCGAATTTTATAATATCATCAATAATTTGCTTATAATCCTCATTTAGATAAGCGCTTTTTTTAGAAAGTAATTCTTTTACAATTTGAGCTAGATAAACATCAAATTCATTATGGCAATCTATTAAAGCTTTAAAGGTATATTTAAAGTTCATTTTGCCAAAGCTTCCATTGGTTAAATCTCTAAAGTTATCCTCTTTGCTATAATGTCTTACTAAATCTTCTCTGCTTTCAAACCATTCTGTTCTAGAATCAAAATCAAATTCTCTCATTAATTTTTTTACTTTATCAGGAGCATTTTTTATATTTTCTAAAAGATAGATAAGAAAATCAATAGGGTTTATACCATTAGCTTGGACATATTTTAATAAACCTCTATAATATTTGTAATTCCATGTAAATTGTACCAACCATTGTAAAGCCCTGAAATAAAATAAATCTTCTTCAGACATATGGTTGGTTGATTTAACCATTTCTTCAACTTCAAACGACTTAAATCCATTATATTCCCCAAAACAAGTGTCTATCAGCCTGAATTTAGTTTTTATCCCGTTTCTTTGCCTGTATTCGGGAAGAGACATCTCTGCACCATTTAACAGTCTGCAGTGATAAACAATTATCTGTCCTGCATCCATATCCATCAGCTCTCTTAATGCATTTAAATGCGATTCTCTTGTTTCAAAAGGCATTCCTAGCACCATTTCCGCATCAGAATCAATATTATTGTTATGAAAAAAAACCAAAAGATCTTTGTAAGCCTGTTGGCTGATGTTATCTCTCTTGATTTCTTTTAATGTCTCTGGATTCATTGACTGCAAAGAAGCATCGACACTCGCCAGCTCTCCAAAAGTTGTTGCAATTTTTTTTATTCCATCACTTTTATTCTTGGCCCAGAAAGTTGTAACCTTTCTTGGATATCCATATTTCTCATACAATCCTCTTATAATCTTAGAGAGCTCATAATCTCTCTCCTGGAATATTCCAAAATTAGAGTCTGAAATGCATAAGATATTGGTATTCTTGGTCTCGGAAACCTTTCTTGTGATATAATTAAGTTCTTCTGTTATTCTCTCAAATGGAAACAGGCTCATCTTCTGATAATCAAGATCTCCCCAAACACAAAAAGTGCATGGATAAGGGCATCCCCTATTTGTTTCCAAATTGGGTATAAGATTATCCTCAAAAAATTCATCCATTACTCTTGTTAGATAAGGAGATGGTATAACTCCAAGATCTTTTAACTGCAATGTTTCTTCGCCTCTTAAAACCCTGTCATTCTTCTTGTCATAAAATGCAACATCCTTTATTTTTGATTCTTTCATGATATTGATGTCTTTTCCAGAATTAAAATATGACTCCATCAGATGAAAAAAACCTGGTTCTCCCTTATGGATAACATAAAAATCGAGATAAGGCTGGTTCCTTAAATATTCAATGATAAGATCAGACCTAATATGTATATTAGGACCACCCATAACAGTGATCATCTCGGGATACTTCTGCTTAATGTACTTCAACAACTGTGAATTCAGGTCTTCATTCCATGCATAATTGCTTAATCCAATTATATGTGGCTTATTTTTCTCAATCTCCTGTAATAGCTTATCAGGATACTTAAACAATTTTATTTCTACCTTATCTTTATAGATTGAATCGTTAATATATGATTTGACATATCCTATATTTATCGGAAACATAAATGGTCCTTTGCCAATATAATTATGCACAAGGTCAGCTAAATAAATAATTATTTTTTCAGTTTTAGAGTCCTTTAATTGAGTCATTTTTTTATTCTAGGCTATGCTACATCTATAACCTATATTTTATAAATCTTGTTAAAACTGTGGTTCAGTAGAAAATCTATTTCTTAAATAATATTTATTAACCTAGACAACGTATTGCTGTCTAGGAATTAAACAATTGATGTGTCTAACAATGAAAAAAGATAAAAATTGACAGGGATAAAACCATAGATGAGGTTTGGAGAGAATAACACCAGAATACGACATCTTTATTTAACACCTGAAATTAAGACATTAATTATAATACTGACATTTAATAAAATAAATGTTCATATCTTGTCCCATGTAATCCCTTCATCTTCTTTTATATCAGTTCTTGTCTCTCTTCCGATGATAACATCAACATATCTAGGATGCAAGCCTTCATTAGATCTTTTTCTCGCTATCATGTACGGTTCTATCTTGGTTCCAGCAGGAATATCAACATTTGCTACAATTCTTCTTCTCCCTGTTTTTATAGCATAAATCTCTTCTCCAGTAATCCTTCTGATACCTGAACCTAAAGCAAGTTGAGCTTCTCTGATTCCTTTAACCATATCTTTTAATTCTCCAGGATCAACTGAAATAGGATGGTCAGGAGCACCCTTGATATTCTTGTCAATAGTAAAATGCTTTTCAATGACTCTGGCGCCCAAAGCAGCGGCTGCTATCGGCACATTAATATCAAGTGTATGATCAGAAAATCCAACAGGATGCTCAGGATACAATCTCTGCAATGTCTGCATAAATCTTATGTTTGCTTGGTCAGCAGGAGTAGGATAAATAACCATGCAATGTAGTAATATTATGTCATTGTTTCCTTCATTTTTTATTGCATTGACTGCTTCTTCTACCTCACCTAAAGAACCCATCCCGACTGACAGTATTATAGGCTTATTCTTTGCAGCAATATATCTTAAAAAAGGTATATTGGTCAAATCTGTAGAAGCTATCTTATAAGCAGGTACATTTAGCTCTTCTAAAAAATCAACACTCTCTTCATCAAATGGTGTGGACAAGAAGATTATATTTCTTTCTTTGCATAATCTTACCAATTCCAGATATTCATCTTTTGTTAGATCATCCTGAGTCTCATATAAACTATACTGGGTAGTTCCATCTGCATTTTTTTCCCAGAATCTTGGAACATCTCTGGTTACTAATTTCTTGGCATCAAAAGTCTGAAATTTGATCGCATCAGCCCCATTCTCAGCAGCCTTTATTATCAACTGTCTGCCTCTTTCCAGGATACAGTCATGATTGCAGCCAGCTTCAGCTATTACAAAAGTAGGATTATTTTTTCCAATAAATTTATTACCTATTTTTATCTCTCTCATCATTGTTTTATTTATAAATAAAAAAATATATAAAAGTATGTATAAAGATTATCTTAAAAGAATATCTGACAGAATATGCCATATTTATTGTAATTACAATTTCTTTATTAACCAAAATCTTTTAGATTAAAATTAACGAGTAATAAAAGATTTGCTAAAAATAATAAATCCATATAAAAGAACAGAAACAGATAAAGTATAGTTAATGATTCATTATTATATCAACAACCCTATCTAAACCTTTTCCATCAACCAATTTTTGTCCTTTTTCACTGATTTCTTTTCTTAACTTAAAATCATTTATCAAACTGTTAACAGCCTTTATTATTTCATCGTCGGAAATATCAGCACCTTTTCCTAAATAAATACCGGTTCTGTATTTTATGAATAGCTTGTTCCTGTCATGCTCAAGCTCATTTTGCGATAATATAATAACAGGCAGTCCAGTGGCAGCTGATTCATAGCATGTATAGCCGCCGGAAACAATGCCAATGTCAGCATTTAACATTAGCCCAGATAGGTCTTTTAATCCTCTGTGCAATATGATATTTTCCCGGTCTATCTTGATTTTCTTCAGTTCTCTCTCAAGATTAGGATTCTGCACCACTACAACATCTGCTTTTAAATTAGACATACTTAATGCTTTAATGACCTTTAGCGTTAGACAACTGATATCAGAACCACCAAAGCAGACAAATATCTTTTTGCATTCTTTGCTTACATATCTCTTAGGCAAATTCTTGAAGGAATCTGACAGTATAGAATATTCAGGTCCATAATGATATTCAGTCATAGAATTATTGTCAGGATACAAGGAATTAATGACAACATCAGCCATGCTTCTTGTTTCTGTTTCCTTTGAATGTTCCATGTTGATAGTAAAAATTTTATTTTTCTTTAACAACTTCATATAACCGGCATCTGCATGCAACAGGTCATTAAAAACAACATCAGGCTTAAAATTCTTTATTATCCAAATCTGCTCTTCAATATTATCAGCATCAGTTTCCTTAACCTCATACTTCTTAGATTTAATCATATCAATGCCAATATTAGAAATATTTGACATTACAAATAGCAGCTCGCATTTTTCCTTGATTTTATCAGCTATCCTTAAGGTAGTAAAAGTATGACCCATGCCAATCTTGTTATTTCCCTCAATCCTGAAAACTATTCTCTTCATCTTCATAAAGTTATTTTTTGCTTCTGTTTTTCCTTGATCCACTCAATCGTTTCATTAATGCCGTAGTTTAAATCATATAACTGCGTATATCCAATTAAATCATTTGCTTTAGAAACATCCAGGTAATTATGCTTCAGGTCGCCTTCGAAAGGAAGGACATATTTTGCCTTGATGTTCTTATTGAGAAAATGGTTTATTATAGCTACCAGCTCATTTATGTTGGTAGGCACGCCACTTCCGATATTTATTATCTCTCCATTAAATTTATCATTCTTCAGAATATTTATGTTTGCATCAACAATATTCTTCACATAGACAAAATCTCTGGTCTTGATTCCTTCCCCCCAGATAATAGGACTTTCATCTTTTATCATCCTGCTGATAAACTTAGGGACAGCAGCAGCATATTCTGAGTTAATATCTTGTCTAGGGCCAAAGACATTGCTATATCTTAAGATTACAGTTCTTAATCCATAATTCTCGCTGAATAATCTGCAGTAATATTCCCCAAAAAGTTTGGTTACAGCATATGTAGATTTTGGCATAGGAACAAAATTCTCTTTCAGGGGCAAAACAGGATTTTCCCCATAAACAACAGAAGATCCGGCAAACAGCACCCCTTTGATCTTGTTCCTTCTGGACGCCTCAAGAACATTATATGTTCCGTTTATATTAACATTATGGTAATCAACAGGATTCTCGATGCTTTCAAGTATATATTTCAACGCTGCATAATGCAGGACAAAATCAGCATCTCTGAACTCTTTGTTCAAAGATTCCATGTCTGTGATATCACTTTTTACAAATTCAATTTTATCTTTAACATTCCCTAAATTGTTTAAGCTTCCGTTGCTTAAGTTATCTATTACTTTAACTTCATATTTGTTTTTTACCAGTTCTTCAACTACATGGCTCCCTATAAATCCTGCTCCTCCTGTAACAATTATTTTTACCATATTATTTATTTGTACGTCAATCCTCCAACCTTGACTTCATCCCTGAATTTTTTTATTAGCGCTCTTAACTGCTCTTCATTAAGATTATTGTGCTTTATGTTAACAAAATATTCACCACCTTTTCCAACCTGGTAATATTTGCTCCAGTCAGAACCCTCTGGTTTGATTATTTGTATTCCATATTTCTCTGGGTTCTCCCATAAAGGTGTAGCTGGAAAAGGCGTTAAAATATAAGCATCAGCATACTCCAAGTTTAAGCTCCTGGCAAATTCAATAGTGTCAATAGCAGTTTCCCATGTCTCTCCGGGCAGTCCTATAATAAAAAATCCTTTCACTTTAATTCCAGCCTTATGGCACATCTCAACACCCTTTTTTTGTATGTCGGTTGTCATGAACTTTTCCATTTTTTTTAAGACTTCATTATTCCCGCTTTCCAATCCAAGGCTTATAATATCACAACCTGCATTTCTCATACTATAGCATAATTCCTGTGTAAGCAGATTAGCTCTCGTTGTGCATCTCCATGTAATGTCTTTCTTTGGGAAGTTCTCACTGATTAAATTGCATAACTTAAAAATCCTGTCAAAATTGAATGTAAATATGTCATCGCCGAAATAGAATCCTTTAATGTCAAATCTATCATATAACAGCTTCATTTCCTTGACAACGTCCTCAGGACTTCTCGCTCTCCATTTTTTAATCTTGGCTGAACCACAGTAAACACAGCTGAAAACACATCCTCTGGAAGTGACCATTACAACTGCCTTTTTTCCATTTAAGGTCATCGTATATTTTTCCATTCCCAATTTTTCATAATCAGGAAAAGGTAAATTATCAAGGTCTTCAATTGGTTTTGATATTATTATCTGTGTTGTGTTATCCTCTAAGATTTTTTTAATTGCCTCTTCACCATCACCAACAACCAGATAGTCATAAGTCTCCAGACTTGATTTTTCATTTGGCACATCTGTAATATGATTCCCTCCGGCAATTAATTTTATGTTATGATAAATGCTTTTTATCCTCTTGGAAAGGTTTATGCACTGCAGATAATTCGGAGTAGAAACACTAAAGCAGACATATCCATAACCTTTTTTCAGCTCATCCATCAGGTATTCTGCACTATAATGGTTAAGGTCAATCAGTTTTGAGTTATGTCCTAACCTCTTGCAATATGCATCTAACAAAGCCAGGCCTAAGGGTAATCTGTCACCTTTATGCTCTACATATTCATCTTCAGGATTAACAAATAATATCGATTTCATTTTGCTTTTTTTATACTTTTACATTGATTTAATATCAGCAAATACCTAGAGTCAGGCCATTTAAAGCGATAAGTCAAAGGCCTATAATGTCAGTGATTAGAATGATTTATAAATATTATTAAAGCTCTCTTAATATGATAAACATAAGCAAACCCTTTTTTTCAGAAGAGGAATACGAATCTGCTTTAAATGTATTGAAAAGCGGAAACCTAGCTCAAGGTGAGAAAGTCCTGGAATTTGAAGATAATTTCAGGAAGTTCATAGGTTCTAAAGAAGCTATTGCAGTCTCAAATGGGACCTCTGCTTTGCATACATCTTTATTGTCTCATGGCATAAAAAAAGATGATGAAGTCATTACAACATCATTTACATTTGCAGCCACCCCAAACACAATACTTCATACAGGAGCCACACCTGTTTTTGTGGATATAAATGAAGATGATTTTAACATAGATCCTGACAAAATAGAAGAGAAGATAACAAAAAAAACAAAAGCAATCCTGCCAGTGCATTTATTTGGCTGTCCATGCAATATCGATAAAATAGAGAAAATTGCAAAAAAACATAATCTTGAAATAATAGAAGACTGTGCACAGGCTATAGGCACATCTTTTAACAATATAATCTCTGGAAGCAGATTCACAGGATGTTTTAGTTTTTACCCAACAAAGAATATAACAACAATAGAAGGGGGAATGATAACAACAAACAATGACATGATAAATGAAAAGTGCAGAATGATCAGAAATCATGGAAGCAAAGAAAGATACAAGTACGAAATACTCGGGCATAATTTCAGGATGGATAATTTAAGAGCCTCTATCGGTATTGTGCAGCTGAAAAAAATAAGTATCTTTAACAAAAAAAGGAAAGATAATGCATTATACTTGGAGGAAAACCTGAACATTAATGGAATAATAAAGCCTGAGATTAAAAAAGGCCATACTTTTAACCAGTATACAATAAGAATTACAGAAGATTTCAAAAGAACGAGGGATAAAACAGCTGAAATATTAAAAGAAAATGGAATAATGACAGGTATATATTATCCAGTGCCGATGCATAAAACTATTTTATATACAAAGCTGGGTTATTCAAACCAGGTTCTGCAAGTAAGTGAAAAAATATCAAAAGAAGTTCTATCTCTGCCAATACACCCCGAAATCAATCAGGAAAATCTTGATCATATCATAAACACATTAGAAAACATAAAATGAACACTGTAGTAATTGGAGTAGGAAATATGGGACAGCATCATGCCAGAGTCTATTCTACCATAAGCAGTTCAAATCTTGTTGCAGTATCAGACTTAAATGAAGAAGCTGGAATGACAATAGCAAAAAAATATTCTTGCAAGTATTATAAAAGTTATATAGAAATGTTAGAAAAAGAGGATATAGATGCAGTATCAATAGCAGTTCCAACATCATTGCACAAAAAAGTAGCACTTGATGTGTTAAAATACAACAAGCACATTTTACTGGAAAAACCAATTGCAGACACAATACAAAATGCTCAGGAAATAATAACAGGTCTTAAGAGCAAGCAAACAATATTTATGGTAGGCCATGTAGAAAGATTTAATCCTGCTGTTCAAAAGTTCAAAGAGATATTAAGAGAGAAAAAAATAGGTAATTTAATCTCAATAATAGCAAGAAGAGTCGGTCCTTATCCTCCGAAAGTCAGAGATACAAATGTAATAATAGACTTAGCAGTGCATGACATAGATGTGATGAGCTTTTTATTAGAAGAAGAACCGACATTAATATCAAGCCATGGCAAGGCAACAGTAAGTGAAAAAGAAGACTATGCTGAGATATTCCTTAAATATAACTCAGTGACAAGTTTTATTCAGGTTAACTGGCTGACTCCTATAAAGATAAGAAATCTTAGTGTTACAGGAACAGAAGGATATGCTGAACTGGATTATATCACCCAAGATCTTGTGATATACAAAAAAGATAAAAACAATGAAGCAGAAAAGATTCATATTGATGTCGACAAAGAAGAACCATTGGTAGTTGAAATAAGATCGTTCTTAAATTCCATAAAAAACAATTCTGAATCGCCATTGTCTGCTGCAAAAGCTTTAAATACAATAAAAATAGCCTCTCTGGCTGCAGAGGTGCTATCAAAATGAAAACCTTGGTTCTTAATCAGAAAAACTATCAAAGAGAAGAATGCTGCACTGGAAAGATCAATTACAAATTACTGCCCAGCCAGATAATACTAGCAGCCAATTACCTGAAAGAGAATAACAAAGATGTTGTTTTCATAGATGAACAAATCCAAAAAGTTCCTGACCTTAATGAATTTGATATTATTGTAACATGGATTTCTATATTGAATGGCTTCTTTGAAGACATAAAAATCCTGAAAAAAGCAAAAGAAATGGGTAAAAGAACAATTGCAGTCTTAAATGATCCTCATGGCATTGAACTTGAAGTGATGCAAGAATTCAAGTTTATAGATATCTGCATAAGATTATCTGAAAGAGAAATAACCCTGAACAAAGTAATAAGTCATTGGGAGGAAAAAAATGAAAAATTAGACTTTCCGGGAGTTATCTACAGGCATAACAACATCTTGATAGATACAGGAACAATGCCTTTCTTAAAGGACCTGACTCATCTGAAGTCATCAGCCGGATTAATCTCAGAATTGCCCTTGTCGCAGTATGATGAAGCCTTCATAACAACAGGCAGAGGTTGCCCAATGTTGTGCACATTCTGCAGTTATCCTGCAACAGCAAGCAGGAAAAGGAATATTCCAGACATAATGGAAGAAATAAAAATAGTATCATCTGAAATAGATTATTATAGTTTTATAGACCTAAATTTATATGCAAATAAGCAATGGGCAGAAAATTTCCTGGCAGAACTGAAAAACAGAAAGTTCAACGGCAACTGGGTAGGTGACATGAGGGCTGAGCAGGCAAGCATAGAACTGTTAACTAAGTGGAAGGAAGCCGGCTGCAGAAGAATATTGATGGGTATAGAGAGCTTTGATAATGAATCTCTGATAAAGATGAAAAAAGGGATAACTCAGGATACAATAATAAAAGCAATGAGAAACATGCAAAAAGTTGATATTAATCCAATAACATCCTTAATTGTTGGTTTGCCATGGGATTCAGATGAAACATTAGAAAAGACAGAGACCTTCATAAAAAAATATGGTATAACATTATACGGTACAAACTATCTGGTTCCTGTAAGAGGAACAAAAATATATGAAGATGCAAAAAGCCTGGGTCTGATAAAGAAAGATCTAACCGTACACGATTACGTAAATGCACCAGAATATCCTGTAATACCGAGTTTATACCTGGATAGAGAAGAGATAGTTGAATGGGGAAAAAGATTGCAGAAAATAAGGTTTGATCCAGTATACATGCTTAACTATGTAAAGCACAATGGCTTCAAACCCCGCTATATAAAATCATTCTTTGGTAGAATAAAAAATTATTATAATGCCTAGATTAAAAGTATACTATCACAGGAAAACAAATGGCCTTGGTGGAGGGAAAACATCGGGTGATATTTTTGAAAAGCTCCTGCCTAATTATGTTTCTCTGACAAATGAAAAAGAAGCTGACGTAATACACAGCTATGATGGTGAATTAAGAACGTACCTAAAACCAACAGTCA
>JAGVYY010000017.1 GCA_018303005.1 Candidatus Woesearchaeota archaeon | reverse complement strand
TGCAGCTTTAAAAAACGTAGATTTTCCGCAGCTGGGTATACCGACTAGTCCTATTAACATGGAATTTAGAAGATACTTGATACTTATAAATATAATCACAACTTTTAAAAACCTACATCTAAACTTATTTTAAAAATGACAGAAGAAACACAAACACAAAAAATTGGAAGATTAATGAAGAGTCCTACACACATCCGAAATATATGTACGTCTGCCCATATCGATTTGGATTAAGCTTACGCTTATCCACGAGCAGCATGGAAAGACAACATTTGCGGATTCGTTACTATTAGGAGCAGGAATGGTCTCAGAAGAGTTAGCAGGCTCTCAACTAGTTCTAGATTTCAAGGAAGATGAGAAAGAAAGGGGTATAACAATAGACGCTGCCAATGTTTCAATGGTGCATAATGTAGATGGCGAAGAATATCTAATTAATCTAATAGATACTCCAGGACATGTTGATTTTGGCGGTGATGTAACAAGAGCTATGCGTGCAATCGATGGAACTATTGTCCTGGTTGATGCAGTAGAAGGTGTAATGCCCCAGACAGAAACTGTAATCAAGCAAGCATTGAGAGAAAGAGTAAAACCGGTATTGTTCATAAACAAAGTTGACCGTTTAATAAGAGAGGTTAAATTAACACCTGAAAAAATGCAGGAACGTTTCATTACAATAATCAATAATGTCAATAAATTAATTGAGGCTATAGCACCTGAGGAATTCAAGGAAAAATGGCTGGTCAATGTCCAGGTAGGAAGCGTTACTTTTGGTTCAGGCTTCCATAAATGGGGTTTGTCTGTTCCATACATGAAGAAAAACAATATAACATTCAAAGAAGTTATAGATGCATACCAGAATGACACTTATAAAGAACTGGCAAAAAAAGCACCCTTGCATAAGGTAGTTTTAAACATGTCAATAAAGCATCATCCTAATCCTATTGATGCCCAGAAATACAGAATACCAAAAATATGGCATGGAGATTTAGAAAGCAAAGAAGGCAAAGACTTACTAGTTTGTAATCCTGCTGGAAAAGTTGCTTTTGTTGTCACTAAGATTGTTATTGACAAGCACGCTGGTGAGGTTGCTGCAGGCAGATTATTCTCAGGAACATTAAAACAAGGGGAAGAAGTTTATATGAATCTGGCAAAAAGAAGAATAAGAATCCAACAGCTAAACATCTATAAGGGTCCAATAAGGATACAGATAGATGATGTGCCTTCAGGAAATATTGTAGGAATTATAGGTTTAAAGGATGCTTTTGCAGGTGAAACAGTGTCAACAGAACCGATGGAACCATTTGAGGCAATAAAACACATCTTTGAGCCCGTTGTTACCAAAAGCATAGAAGCAAAAAAGCCCAGTGATCTGCCTAAGCTAGTTGAAGTTTTGAAACAGGTAAACAAAGAAGACCCAAGTATCTTCATAAAGATTAATGAAGAAACTGGAGAGAATTTAATTTCAGGAATGGGTGAATTGCATCTAGAAGTCATAGAGAACAGAATGAGGAAAGAAAAAGGCATTGATATTATCACTGGTTCTCCTATTGTTGTGTACAGAGAAACCGTAGTAAAAAAAAGCCCTGAAATAGAAGGCAAAAGCCCAAATAAGCACAATAAGTTTTACATTATCGTAGAGCCATTGGAAGATAATGTCTATCAGGCCATCAAAGCAAACGAAATCCCTGAAGGCAGGCTTAAAAAAAGAGAACTGGAAACAGCTGAAAAATTCGTAAAATTAGGCTATGATTCAAAGGTAGCGAGAAAAATAATGGATGTATTTAAGGGTAATATTCTTGTAGATGCAACCAGGGGTATAGTCCATATTGGTGAGGTTATGGAGCTTGTAATAGATGCATTTGAACAAGTAATGAATGAAGGTCCTCTTGCCAGAGAACCAGGATTCAACATAAAAGTGAGTTTGGTTGATACTAAGTTACATGAAGATGCAATCCATAGAGGTCCTGCACAAGTAATGCCGGCTGTCAGAGATGCTATAAGAGAGGCAATGCTAAAAGCCAGTGCAATGCTCTACGAACCTATGCAACTTGTTCAGATAGAGGCTCCTGCTGAACATCTTGGAAATATCTCAAAAATCGTACAAAATAAAAGAGGTCAGTTACTGGATATGTTACAGGAAGGTGAGCATATTTCAGTGAAAGCAAAATTACCTGTATCTGAAATGTTTGGTTTAAGCAATGATTTAAGAGGCAATACTGGAGGACGAGGTTCTTTCTACGTCATTGACCAGGTGTTTGAGAAATTGCCTCATGAATTACAACAAAAAATGATAAGAGCAATAAGACAGAGAAAAGGCCTTAAGTTAGAGGAAGAAACAACAGAAACAACTTAAGTTAATGGAAAAATTTATTAAACTTTTTATTTAAATAGAGATATGCCAAAATTAAAAATACAAGAGTTACATCCTGTTTTACAGATGATATTCGAAATAGGCTATGAAGCTGAAGCTTTGATTGGTTCTATTATAAAAGAAAAAGAGGAGGGGAAAAAACAGCATTAAATTTAATTAATGGAGTTGAAGATGACCTTAATAATTTCAAAGGCTATAAAGAGATTATATATCAAGGAGGATATCTAGAATTCCTGTGTATGAACAAGTACATCGCTGGAGAGTTTCATTTGGTTTAGAAAATAAAGAGATGGTTCTTTTTTTAACGAAAGATTATCATTAGTATTAATGGAAGTAAATGAAGAGTCTGACGGAATTAAGCAATTAGAAAGAATAACTGATAAATTAAAGATCCTTTATAATTTACCTTATCAGCCAAATGTATTCGTCAGTGGAAAAATATATAATAAGAAACAAGCTTCAACCTAAGTTAAATTTCTCAAAACTTGGAAAGTTGTGATATAAAAAAATAAGAATTTAATCAGTCAGTTTCTTAACGTAAACACAGGCCTGGCATTTTTCCTTAGACGTTGGTTCTCCACATAAAGAGCAGTATTTTAATGAGCTTTCTTCCTTATATTTTTCTTTTAACATAGGTAAAATTTCCAGGAAAGAGTTTACAATACTATCTTTAGTTCCATGATATTTTGATTCAAAATTATTAAGTAGATCACGGACCTCGCTTCTATATCCGACATCAGAATAAGGGCATTCAGCAAACCTGACATTAAATCCTTTTAAAAAAACATAAGAGGCAACTTCTTTTTCAGTCATTAAATATAATGGTTTTATTCTCTTGACAAAACCAGAATCTTTTTTTATTCCGTTTATTGGCCCTAATCTGGCATTAACCTTCATGTTATTCCTTAACTGATTCATTAATATTGACTGGGCTTCATCATCCATGTTATGCCCCGTGGCTAATTTTGTAAAGCCTAATTCCCTGGCTTTTTTATTTAACAGATATCTCCTTAAGGTACCGCAGATAGAACAGGGCATTATCTTCAGTTTTTTTAAAATTTCATCCAAAGTATAACCAAATTCTTCTTTATACGAAAAGATGTTTAGCTTGATGTTATTTCTCTCACAGAATGAAGCAGCATCTTTCATTGCTTTATCCCTATAATCTTTAATGCCCTCATCAATTAATATGGCCTCTATCCTGAACTTCTTGTCTTTACCTTTTATTTTGCTTAAGACATTTAAAACAGCAATAGAATCTTTTCCTCCAGATATAGCAACACATGTTTTGTCATCCTTCTCGATCAAATTGAATTTTATTATTGTTTTTTTTACCTTCTTCTCAAAATATTTAATGAAATGATTTTTACATAGCTTAACATTATTATTTGTTAACTGAATTACAGGTTTTCCAATGCAGTTCTTACATGTCATAATATGCTTTAAAAGATAAATAAGGTTTAAATATTAATCTTTTTAGGAGAATATAAAAAAGTATTATAAATCAATTACGTTGGCTATATTTTTATGATTCTTTATTTTACAAACGTATTATTCTTTCTTTTAAAAAAATCTCAAGATTATTGTCTATGAGAAAAATCAAACAATTAAATCATTTAAAAAATACTAACTTACTGAAATTAACTTAAACAAAATTAAAGTTGAATTTTATTGTTTGGTAGATAGATAATTCTCTAATGATTTATATTTTTCAGGCAAAAATCTTTCAGATTGTCTTATTTTTTCAGGATTTTGTAAATCTACTACAGAAAGATCCTGACCAAAAAATGAAGCGAATCTATTTAAGAATTTTAGATATTCCTGATTGATGCAGTATGTATCCATAACTGGCAAATTTTTCCCAAACCTATGTTCAGGTATTCTTACTAAACGCAGAGGGCATAAATCTGGTTTATCCATAACTAAATTCTCTTCTACATCAACCTCTTTTACAAAACCTATATTTCTTATCTTTAGATATCCATTATTTAACCCTTTTCCATCTCTTTCATTTCTTTTGTCTTTTATAGCTATGCTATGATAAACTATTTCTTTACATAAATCTTCATTGGTTATGCACTTTGTTCTACCATAGTCATTTATAGCTCTGCGAATTTGTTTTGATGCCCTCACAATAGAACTACCACTAACAACCTCATCTATTGTTATAATAGACTGCTCTTCTCCAACAACATGTTCTTCTTCTATAAAATTTCTAAACCAACCGTAAATTACCTGGTTTGTATCAACAATAGTACTGGAAGTTGGTATATATTCATTATACCGACCAGATATTGAAGGATTTATAATTCTTAAAAGATCTGCAATCGGAACAGCTCCTTTAATAGGGTAAATAATTATACAAGGATCTATTTCCTCGATTAGATTAGAAACTTTCTCAATACATCTCCCAAAGTCTTCTAACAAATTCTGGTCATTTCTTTTCATATATAACTACTATAAAATGACATATATAAATGTTTCGCTTCCTTAACCTCCAGAGATAACGCTTAATAATTTGATTTCATCCTTATTGTTTAATTTCTCATTCAGTAAAATTAACTCATTGTCTCTAGTTACCAAAACAGTTTCAGGATTGATGTTTAATTTTTCTAATAGCTCTTTAACAGTTCTAGCTTCTGCCTTAACATTCTTGTTTTCCTTTTCAATAAAAACATTTACCATTTTATTCCATAATTTTTATATTTTCTAAAGATTCTTTTATTAAACTATTCATATCTACCTTTTTCTCTTCTTTTAAGACAAGATTCAGATCAGACCTTGTAGCAGGATGCTTAGGGCCTAAAAAAGAGCATAATTCAGGTCCAGAGCATATTTCAAAGATTCCCATATCTCTAGCTAGATTAATGGTCTCAACCTTGTCATTGCATAATAAAGGTCTTAATATTTCAATATTTACAGCCCCTTTTATAACAGACATATTTGACAATGTCTGGCTTGCAACTTGGGCTAAATTCTCTCCTGTTAATAAAAAACTACATTTTTCTTTTACTGCAATGTCTTCTGCAATCCTGTACATTATTCTTCTTGTAATAACATAATACAGGTCATGTCTGCATTTTTTGGAAACTTCAATCTGGACATTACCAAAAGGAACAATTATCAGCTTGTTTATACTAAGAATATTCTTCAAATCATTAACCTTTCTTAAGGCTGAATCTCCTGTTAAACTAGAACTGTCAAAATGCACCGTAATTATATCAAGGTCATTTCGCATTAATGCATAAGACACAGCAGAATCAAAACCTCCTGACAGCAGTAATAAAACCTTTCTCATTTTTCATTTTGCTGCTTCGGGAATATCAGCAAGACCTTGGATGGTATGTTCTGTGCATTATGTAATTTATGCCCAATATTTGATTTCATGATTTCAACATCGCCTTTATTCTTGATAATTTTTTTCTTGTCATTATACTCAATCTCAACCTTGCCTTCTAGAACAATCAGTATCTCATCAAAATCATGAGAAGAAAATTCTGAATAAGGCCATTTGCCCTGTATTTTAGAAATTCCTATTGTTATATCTTTTCTTTCTAATATAGCCTCAAATATGTTAGGCTTAGCCTTTATCAGTTCTTTAAATATATTAACATCCATGATCGAATTAAAGAATGCTTGATATTTAATCTTTTCTTTAGGTTTTAAAACAACTTAAACTAAATCTGGTTTCTGATTCTCTGGAAAAGACTCTGTACCTCTTTAAACCACAATACTTAGTAGCAATAATCTCCACTGTACATCCCTCAAATTCAGGATGATTCTCATATTGCCTTAAGTTAGTAGTATATACTCTACCTTCATCTAAACTTTCAATAGTAGGATTATATATATCTCCAGATGCATCCAGTAATTCCTTAATTGTTGTCTTCTTTGTTATTTCCATGTTATTACTGCATAAAGAGTACTATATAAATTTTTTGGTTTAGTAGCTCAAAAGTTTATGACTTTCATATTACTGTTAATAACAGTGATTTCTTTTGGTGCAATACTGATTAATCCCTTATTTCCGCACTTGCATTCTATCTCAACAATGTTGAATTTTATCTTAACATCGCAATTTTCATTTATCATTCTCTGATTTATCTCGAAATTGCATTCTTCTTTGCATTCTGGGCATGCTATGTTCATCTTAAATTCACCTCTATATCTTTTATGTTAAAACCTGCATCATCAACTTTTCCATTAATTTCTACAACATCATCCTTGTTCAGTGAGAAGCTCCCGATATAATTCTCTAAAGATACATTATCATTTGTCAGTTCAAAATCAATCTTGTCATTGATATTCAAATTTCCGCTGGCAAACCCATTGAATTTCTTTATCATTATCTCATTTATATACAGCATGCCGTCATTCACTTCAAAAATAAACTCATTGTTGTCATTGATTTTCATATTAGTCCTGTCGTCATTGTATTCCTTTAATTTTCCTCTTAACACAAACCGAGAGTCTCTCCACTCCAGAGTTCCATTGAAACCTAGTAATTTTATTTCATTGTTTTTTTCCACTGAAATATCAAGGCCTCTGGAAAACATGCTTATATTGCTCGTTATTATGGTAATATCAGCCTTCTCAATGTCCAGGCTATAATAATTTATTATTATCTTTCCCTTTAATTTTATCTTTTTAAAATTTGATTGATACCTGCCAGAATTTTCCATGATATTTTTATCTTCAGAGTCTAGATAATTCATTTCCTTATTGCTTTCTCCTGTATTGCCCATACTTAATGCATTATCTCCATTTGTTATAGCCCGGGATATTATCATAATCATCAAAACTGTAAATATACCTGCTATTAACATCAATATCTTCCTGTTCATTTTTTTGAGAGACTTATTCTAAATGAATTGCATTAAAACGTATTGGTTTAATATTTATTCAACCAAAAGGTTTAAGAATGTTGTAAATAAAAAGCCACGTCTATGATTTCATCTTTCTCAATGAAGAATACTGTAAAAGATAATATAATTTCTATATTGCTGCATGAATTCCCATTGTCAGTCAGAGACATTCATGCAATAATAAAAGAAAAGCACAGCAAGAATGTTACATACCAGGCTGTTCATAAGACAGTGAAGCAATTGTATAAAGACCAGATCCTTCTTGAGAAGGACAGGAAATTTTTTATAAATCAGAAATGGATTCTTAACATAAAAAATCTAATAAAAAACTTTGATAATGAATCTTTCAAGCATTCTGCTATTCAGTCAAAAGGCATAAAAAATCTGAAACAAGAAGGTGATGTCCAGAATATAACATTTGAATCCCTGGGTGATGCTGAAAAATACAGGAAAGAGTTGCAGCTGCAATACATCTCAAGAAAGAAACATAAATCGCCTTACTGCAGCCAGTCACAGCATCTAAAATCGCCCATAGTCTATTCTGAAAGATCCATAAAAGTCCTGGATGAAGTGAAGAAATACAAGACAAGATGCTTTCTTCTGGTAAGGGGAAATTCAGTAATAGATGAATGGTGCGCTAATTATTACAGAAATGATTTTGTAAAGATAAAAACAGGAGTAAGATGCGCAGAACTATGCGAATTATATGTCATGGGTGACTTAATCCTGCAGCTATATATCCCGAAGATATTAAAAAAAACATTTGAAGAGTATTACAACAACGTAAAAGATATTTCTGAACTGAATGTTCCGAGTTTCCATAAGGCAATTTATGAGCGAAAAACAAAAGTAAGGATGCTGGTTTACAAAAATACAGAAATTGCAGAACAGATAAGAAAGCAAACATTGTCATATTTTGAAAAAGTGCAAAGAGCTGCTTTCTTTGACATGGATGGCACACTTGTTAGGGGTATATTAATACCTGATTTTGCATATTTCCTACATAAAAGAGGAATGATAAAAAAAGAATATTTAAACAGCATAAATTCTCTGATAAAAAATTATAAAAGCAATAAGCTAAAATATAACACTATGACTACTAATCTTTTGAATACGTATGCCTTGTCGATAAAAGGGAAAAAAGTTTTTGACATCAAGAAACTGGCTGATGAATTTGTTGCAAAACAAGGGAAAAACCTGCTATATGATTATTCCATAAGCCTTGTCAGGAAAATGAATTCAATTGGAAAAACAATAATGATAACTGGTTCGCCAAGGCATCTTGCAGAAGCCATCAATAAAATACTGAATATGGATATGATCTTGACATCAGAGCTAGCTGTAAAAGAAAAGAAATACACAGGCAAGATAATCAAAAATCTTTCTTTAGAAAACAAGAAACTGGTTGCCCTAAAATATATAATAAACAGCAGGACATTTGACCTGAAGAACTCTTTTGCATTCGGCGATACAATGCATGATCTTCCTCTGCTAAAAAATGTTGGCAACCCGATAACATTAAACCCCACAAGTGATCTCTTGTTTTATGCTAAAAAACGCAAATGGAGTTTTTATTATGATAACTCTGTATTGAAAGAAATCGACAGGATTATAAGATAAAGCATATTGACAAAGGATAAAACATACTGCAAAAGAGATAAAACGAAAAAGCAAAAGTTTAAAAATGTTGAGAGGGAAGATAAACAATTCTAAAATGGACATAAAGCTGCTTAATAAAGACAAAACAAAGTTAAGTTTTGTTGCTGAAGGTATAGACAATGTTTTTGCTAATACATTGAGGCGTATTTCTCTGGTAGAGGTTCCAGTAATGGCAGTTTCAGAGGTTAATTTTCTGAAAAACAACTGTGCCCTGTATGATGAGATTATAGCTCACAGATTAGGTTTGATACCATTGACAACAGACCTTGACTCTTATAACATGCCAGAGGACTGCAAATGCAAAGGCAATGGCTGTGCTTCATGCCAGACAGTTCTAACATTAGATACAAAAGGGCCTTGCACAGTTTATGCATCTGATTTAACAGCAAAGGATCCCGCTATAAAACCAGTATATCCAAAAATGCCAATTGTCATCCTGCTTAAGAACCAGGGATTGAAACTTGAGGCAACTGCAAGATTAGGGAGAGGAAAGGAACATACAAAGTTCAGCCCATGCCATATTTATTACAAATCATATCCTGATATAAAAGTGGAGAAAGATCTTAAAAATTCTGAATCAGTAGAAAAAATCTGCCCAACACATGTTTTTTCCCTGGAATCCGGAAAATTAAAGATCAAGGATGAACTAGCATGCATATTATGCAATGCCTGCACTGATATATCAGACCCTAAAAGCTCTCTGACAGTCAATCCAAGTGAGAATAAATTTATTTTTTTCCTAGAATCCTGGGGGCAATTAGAGCCGAAAAGAATAATGCAAGAGGCATTGAAGATTTTTGACAGCAAACTTGATGATTTCTCAAAGTCATTAAAAAAAATCAAATAATCTATTTTTTCCTAAAATAAGAAATATTAGGGATTTTCTGATTTATTTTTCTTTCGTTGTAATTTTTATAAAAACTCATGAACTCTTCAATGCTAACCGGACCAACAACATCATTAGATCCCGGCATTTTTATAGGTCCTTCAGGTACTCTTAACATGTCCTGTCTTTCTATATAATAGCCTTGTTTAATACTATCTTCAACTAATTCAATAATGTTTTCAGCAGTTATTTCCTCATCACGTGTTATAATGCCATTTATCATGCAGTCTCCTTTAAGGCAATAAAACTTCTCGTTTATATCTCCTATCATATATTTTATATATATTTCAAATACATGCATTCCTAAATTAAAATCTGTCATAATAAATAGTATTTCAATAAAAATTATAAAGATGTGTATTACAGTTCAACATTAAATTAATAAACAATATATCCATTAATTTTCTTATGTGGGAGTGTCAGAGCGGTCAAATGAGCTAGCCTAAGGAGCTAGTGGCTTAGTGCCTACACAGGTTCGAATCCTGTCTCCCACAGACTTTTTTAATATCCGAATCTTCTTTCATAATCTTTATGGTTAAACCATTCAAGAATAGCAGAGATTAATTCCACTTCATTTTCCCCTGTTACAGTATATAGAAGTCTCCATCCTTTTGGTAAATCATACTTCCATAAGTTTTTTATTCCATACTTTTGCACATATTCTTTCGGGAATAATTTTTTAGGAATTTGAATTCCACAAAAGGCATTTTCTTTTAAATCTTGAATTGCTCTAATAATTGCTTTCTTAATAAAATCATCATCCTTTAATGAATTAAAGTCTTTTTCAAGTTCATCTGAAATAAATTTTACTTTAGAAGGCTTTATCATAGTTTAATTTCCTTTCTTGCCCTAAGTTTTTTTGCTAATTCCGGATTCCAAATATATGCTATTTTGCCTTCTCTATCAAAAGCTATCTTATTTATGTTTTCTAAATAATCTAAAACAAC
>JAGVYY010000046.1 GCA_018303005.1 Candidatus Woesearchaeota archaeon | reverse complement strand
AGCAATAGAAATATTATTGCCGGATGTAGAAGAAATCAAGAAATTCATTAATATGTTAAATAAAAGAAGTATTAATTCAATAATTAATATTTTGAATATACAAAAAACAGAACTAAATCAGATAAAGAACAGGCAAATATTTAAAAGGCCTTTTGATAAAATATATAGTAATAAACAGGAGTTGGATCATTTAACATTTAAATTACAATCTTTAATGAAAGAAAAACTAACATTAACAAAAAAACAACTAGAAATTCTAGATTCTAAGCTAAAATCAATAAATCCAAAAGCAATATTAAAAATGGGGTATAGTATTATAGTAAAGGATAATAAAACAATTAAAGATTCAAAAGAAGTAGATGTTGATAATGATATTAATATAGTTCTATATAAAGGAAAATTAGACGCTAAAATAACCGGAAAGGAGGAAGAAGATGGGTGAAATTCCATTTGAAAGCAAAATTGAAAAATTAAAAGCAATAGTAGAAGAACTTGAATCTGGGAAATTGACATTAAAGGATTCATTGCAAAAATTTGAGGAAAGTGTTGATATTGTAAACAAATGCAATAAAGAAATTGAACAGGCTGAGTTAAAAATTGAAGTTATAATGAAGAAGGATGATAAAATAAAAGCAAAGTAATAAGAATAAACAGATAAAGTAAAAATCCTTAAATACCTTCTCATTCTAATTAAAATAATGTTACTAACAGACTCATTGATAAGAATTTTATCTTTTCTATATCAGCAAAAAGATAATCAGATATATGCATCTATTATAGCTAAACATACAGATAAGACATCAAGTTATGTAATAAAGATTATTAATGATTTGCATAGTAATAATTTAATAAAAAGAGGAAAAAATGGTAGAATTGTATATTTAAAATTACAGAAAAAGGCTTAAAGATAGCTGAACATGTGATAATTTGGTTAATAATTTAAAATAACCCCTTAATTTCTACAATCAATCCATTAACAAAAGTAGCTAATTTCTTGTTAAACTCATAAAAATCTTTATCAGGTTCAATTAACAATAATTTTTCCACTTCTTTTATTTCATAATTTTTCAGTAATTCCTCTTTCTCTAATAAATTTCTCTTATATTTATAGTATCTTAACATAAATACTGTTTTATCAAGAATATCTTTTTTAAATATCTTAAAATCTTTTTCTAAATACTTCAAAATAAAATAAATATCTATAAAGTCTCTAGCCTTAACACCCTTTCTAGTTAATAAAGCCCTAAACTTTTCTAATAAGATTTCTTTTAAATCATAACATACTATATTGATTTCCTTAGTAGCAACATCAACATATTCAGGAAACAGAAATTTTGTTTCTTCTATATTTATATTCTTGCTAATACTGTTTGCTTTTTTTCTTTTAAACTTATACTTAAATAGATCCACAAAATTAATCTGTATTTTAATAAATTGTTCTTCATTTAATATTTGAGATTTATACCATAATTTCAAAGTTAAAAACTTATTATTCCCGCCTAATTCAATATATTTTCTATTACCTTTAGAACTCTTAAAATCTAGATATATCTTCTTGCTTATTTCTTCAATTATATTTAAGAAAATATTAATTTCTTTAGATAATAACTTTCTAATCTGATTTTCACTTTTATTTTTAAACAAATTCTGTTTTATAAAAGAAAAATCTAAATCTTCTGAAAATCTAAAGTAACCAAGATAACACTTAATCAAGCAAGTTCCACCCTTAAATACAAAATTCTCCCTGAAATACTTTTCTTTCTGCAATTCCAATAATAATTCCTGTAATAAAAAATCTTTCTCTATAAGTTCTCTTTTCTCTATTTTAGTTTTACTTCCTATATAATCTACAAATTCTTTTGTTATCATATTATACCTTTTAATAATTTAGTAACAGTTTTTGGATAATATTTTAGATATATTTTTAATTTTCTTTTTGAACTTAATTTTAACAAATCTACAATATTGTTTTTAATTTCATTATCACTTAAACTATTATATTTTCCAATGTAAATAAAATCCAAAATTGTTTTCTCAATATTAGAATAATTCAGACTATTTTTTATAATGCCAAACCTAAATAATCTTGCATTTACTTTAATAAATTTTATTTTATGATTCATAATAGTTACTGGTTTTGGTCTAAATAAGCTATCTGTAAAAACATAATCTAAGGTAAAGTATTCATGTGTTACCTTATTCAATTTTAAAGCTGTTTCTAAACCAAAATACCAATTCTCTATCTTTTTAATTTCTAATGCCTTTTTTATTGCATCTAAATAATTAATATTGATTTTCTTAAATTTTCTTTCTTCTAATGATTTTACATAAAAAATACCCTTTAATATTCTTACTATATAATTATGCCTTAACAAGTACTTTACTGTTGTTAAGTAAGATGTCTTTATGTCTTTACAGTATTCTTTTAAAGTTTCTGAGCTAATATAATCATTCTTTTCTAATGCTAATTTTCTAATTAAGATACTTAATTTCATTTTATATATTATAGTGTTATAATATGTATCTTTAGTATATAAATCTTTCTATTTATATTAACAGACAAAGGCTTAAAAGTAGCTGAACATTGTAATAATCTAGTTAATAATCTGAAATAATATCAGTATATTTTCTTCTTAAAATCAAGCTTCATACAATATCAACTCTTTTGGCAATTAACCTAGCTTTGTCTTTTCCAACTACCTCTATCAATTTTAAAAAATTGAAATAATTTATCTTTTAGAAGGCAATATCTCACATTTTAAATCTGTTTCTTGTAATTTTGGAGTGTTTAACCTTTCTGCATTTAGAGTAAACTGCTGTATTTTATTTCTTATAACAGATTGAAAATAAAATGATATTAAAATTATATTTTTCCTCTTTTATCTTTTTATTATTTTTTAAAGTATCCTTAGCCTTCAGATAATCAGCTTCTCTATTATGAATATCAATTTTATCCATTATTAATTAATAGAGGAACAACCATTTAAATCTTTCCAAACGTTGAACATTTTAGTGCTACGCCCTGACCGGGATTTGAACCCGGGTTGCAGCCGTTCTGTATATCTTTATTAAATCTCTCAGATTTGTTTGACAGGGCTGCGTGCTAGGCCACTACACTATCAGGGCTTAACCAATATTCTTAATCTTTTAATATTCTTTAAATATTTAACTATCTGAAGCATTAGTCTAATTCTTTAAGGTTTCGAAGATAAATAAGATTCCATTTCAACTTTTTCTATCCAGTTTATTGAAATACATAGTGCTTGTTTTATAAATTCACTTTGTTATCTATTGACTACAATCCGAAAATTTTTAAGAAAGAATCAATCATTGAATCTTCTTTATATTTTTTTCCAGTAACATAAGCTGCCAGTTTCCTGTATCCTGTTGAAACTTTAGAATATGGATAAAGCTCTGAAACAAGCTCTTTTTGGAATACAGCATTATTTATCTTCTCATCATAAGGGATAATCGAGATAACTGGCTTGTTTAGTATTTTTTCAATACTTCTTATTGACATTGAATTTTTTCTATCTTTTACCAGAACAATGCCTGAAACACTCTTTTTCATTGATTCTGCAAGCTTTATTGTTTTCAAGGCATCCACAACTGCCGGCAGTTCCGGATTAGTCAATATCAAAACCTCGTCTGCAACACCCATTGCTGTAACAGCTTCTTTTCCAAGGCCCGCAGCACCATCTATCAGTATTATCTCTGTTGTATTGTCAAGCCTTTTTACATGGAACTTAAAAGAGTTCAGCTTTACTTTTTCCAATGACTCAAGTCTTATGTTTCCAGGAACAATCTTCATTCCAGTCTTATGTAGATAAACAGCATTTTCTATTTTCTCTTTTCCAGACATCGCATCATGCAGAGTAACTGGAATCTTTCCAACACCAAGATATAAGCCAACGTTCGGCGTAGTCAGATTTCCGTCTATTAGAGTAACATCATGACCGTATTTTGATAGAGAATAAGCTAATCCTATAGATGTCGTTGTCTTGCCAATACCACCTTTTCCACCAATAAGCAATATTTTTCTTGCCATGTCTTTTATTTATTATTTTAAGAACTTTTTAAATTTATCTGAAAACACATATTAATAGTACAGCAAAAGGATTCTTTATAAGAGCTATTAAGCTAATTAAAGTATTTTTATTCCCATTCTATTGTTGCTGGAGGTTTCTGGCTTTGGTCGTAAAGCACTCTATTTATGCCCTTTACTTCATTAGTGATTCTATTTGATATGGCATTTATGTCCTCTTTTTCAAAATAATAACAATCTGATGTCATAAAATCATTTGTAACAACCGCTCTTAATATAATCATGCCTTCATATCTGCCTTCATCTCCCATTACACCAACTGAATGTGAGTTTAATAACCCAGCAAATGCCTGGCTTATCTTATCGTAAAGGTCTCTTTTTTTCAGTTCTTGAATAAATATAGCATCTGCTTTCCTGACTAGTTCTAATTTTTCTGGTGTAACATCACTGCTGACAATACGAATAGCCAATCCCGGACCAGGAAAAGGATGTCTATATACAATTTCCTTCGGCATGCCTAATTTGCATTCAGCTATTTCTCTTACTTCATCTTTGAACATATTCCTGAATGGTTCAATAACCTCTAAGTTCATATCCCTAGGTAATCCACCTACATTATGATGCCTCTTTATCTTTGAAGAGACACCATAGACAGGTACACTTTCTATTACATCAGGATATAATGTGCCTTGGACTAAATAAGTTGCATCCTTAATTTTTTGTGCTTCTTCTCCAAACACAGCAACAAATTCATTCCCTATGATTTTTCTCTTTTCATCAGGATTAACAACGCCTTTTAGTCTAGAAAGAAATCTCTCGCTTGCATTAACATATTTAACATTCAATTGGAAAGAATCAAGGCTGTTTTTTACTTCTTCAGCTTCATTTAATCTTAATAAGCCATTATCAACAAAAATAGGGTGATATTTGTCTCCAATTATATTTTTTATTAAAACAGAAACTGTTGAAGAATCAACACCTCCACTTATGCCACCAACACCTACTTTGTTATGTATTCTTTCTTTAGTTTCTTCTACAATTTTATCATAATTTTTTTCAGGATCCCAATTTCTTACTGCCGTGCAAATATCTAAGAAATTATTCAGTATTTTCCTCCCATAGTTTGTATGGTCCACTTCTGGATGAAATTGTACTGCATAGATATTCATTTTCTGCATAGCTGCTATATGGCCATTTTGAGAGCGGGCAACAGCTTCAAATCCTTTTGGTAGTTCTTCTACAATATCACCATGGCTCATCCATACCTGAAATGTTTTATCTGGGATGTCTTTAAAAAGAGGACTTTGCTTTTTTATAGTAATATTTGTTCCTCCATATTCTCTGTTGTCTGTGGGGATTACTTTCCCGCCAAGAATATGGGCAATTGATTGTTGTCCATAACAAATCCCTAAAATAGGCTTACCAGAAAACAATATTTCTTTTGTATAAAGAGGAGAATTATTATCATACACGCTAAATTGTCCGCCAGATATTATAATCCCTTCTAAATCATTATCCACAATACTTTCCAAAGAAGAATTAAAGGGCATTATTTCACTGAACACACCAAGCTCTCTAACTCTACGGGCAATATTTTGTGTGTACTGGCTTCCGCAATCAATTATCCGTATCATCTAAAAACCTGTAAATAATAACTAATTAAAAATGTTTCTATGAATTGACTGATAAATTTAAGCTGTGATATATGAATAAGGAAGTGTTAACCTAAGTAATGCTGATTAATTTTTAGAGTTATTTTAGGTTGATATGACCTTCTTTCTCGGGAAGAAACTTCATTTTAATATCTTTTGAAAAGAGGGTTTATTTATAATTTGAAAAGAGGCTTTATTTATAAAACATTAATTAACTTAACAGAACCTTTTTTAGAAAGTTTTATTAATCTCGAAGAAATAGCTCACACTAGATCTAACTATTCTAGTGCGAAAACATTCTTCGCACTATTTTTCTTTATTTTATTAGTAGAAACAGCTTGTGCTTACGCCACTAGTCCGAGACTAGTGGTAATTCAGATATATAAACAAACACTTACGTCTTGAATTTTTCCTGGATATACTCCAGGAAAGACTTTGTTTTTAAAAAATATTCCTGCAGTGTTTCAGTATCAACCTGAATAACCTCATCACCGCATTCAACAATCAAAGCCACATTTTTCCTGAATTCTTCTCTTTTATAGAATTCAGCCTTGTCAATCTTTTTTAGCAGGAAATAAAAATCAAGAAAATACTTCATTTCAGGCTTTTTATACAATTTCATTAATAGCTCAGCCCTTGATATCGGAGTCAATGGTATTATCTTCGTCTTCTTTTTGGTCTTTAAGATCTCCAGAGAGTATATGACAGCATTGTCAAATGCATTTACCAGTCTATGGATTGTATTCTTTATCACATCTCCTGTTCTTGTATATTTTAACGTGACATACAGCAGATGATCTGCTCTTTTCAGTTCTTCCTTGGCTTCATTTAGCATTTTGTATTATTAGATTAATCTTCCTCACAAAATCTTTTGATATGAACAGATAATTTCTCAAGGTATTTATAGAAATGCTTTTTACCTCAATATTGTTGTAAATTATGTATTTGTCATTCCTGCAAAATTCCATTATGCTATTTTTTCTTTCTTTCATTAAGTTATGCAAATCCTTTATTATTTCTATTTGTCTCGCATTAAAATTATACCTATACATGCAATGTTCCTGAAATGTCCTTATCTTGTCTAAGGTATCCAGGGGCATTTCATGCAGTCTTTTATAGTATATCTCAAACTGTAAAAGCGCAGTTAAGTGGTATATCATAGAATTATATAAATTTTCCGTTATTGCAATTATCAGCTTGTTATCCTTCAAAAAAGGATAGGTAACATAAGCTAAGTGATCCGCTGCTCTAAAGAGCCTGTTTCCCTTGGTTAATTGCTCATTATAGTTAATATCCATCAATTATAGGAAGTAGGATAAATATTTATAGTTTATTGATTTTGATATTAGGCTATTGTAATTATTGCTTATTGTACTTACATCTTACTCATTTTTTAAAGCAATGATAGATGCTGCAATATCTCCATTATTCTCTTTCAAAGTCTTTATTGCCTCTTCTCTTGTGCAGCCGGATTCTTTCTGAATCAGGGAAACATCCCCTTCATCCAATAATTCCTTCTCCTCAATCTTTCCTGTTATCTGGAAAGTCTCCTGTCCCATCATATTGACTTTTAGAACCTCAGGATTTTTTATTATCAGTTCCTTGTCGTCTAATCTTATTATAACTACTCTTGCATCAATGTGCTGCTGCTTCATGCCCAGCTGCTTCATCATCTTCTCCATTTGTTTTGGGTTAATTCCGGGTATCACATCAATCCATATAACTAAAGATTATAAAAAGGTTTTGTTAATCCGTTTTTAGAATTTATTTTAAGATTCCAGTTGAATATTATAAAAAATCATAGAAAAGAATATAAATAAAAACATAAATTAAATATTATAATGGATCAAAAAAAGTTTCTGTTCGTCTCTAATGATGCACTTATAGGTGATACTGCCTGGAAAGTCATACAAGAAGGACATTATGTAAGATATTTTATTAAGAATCCAGAAGAAAAAGATGTAGCTGACGGATTTGTCCCAAAATCAGATGATTGGGAAAAAGATGTTGAATGGGCAGATATTATAATTTTTGATGATGTTGTCTTTGGTAATAAGGCCAAGAAGTTAAGAGACCAGGGAAAACTTGTTGTGGGTGGTTCACCATACACTGATAAACTAGAAGATGACAGGTCCTTTGGGCAAGATGAACTAAAAAAAGCAGGTGTGAATACACTCCCATACAATAATTTCACCTCTTTTGATGATGCCATTGAATTTGTAACCAGGAATCCTGGAAGATATGTCATAAAGCCAAGCGGGCAAATACAGACCAATAAAGGATTGTTATTTGTCGGAGAAGAAGAAGATGGAAAAGATGTTATCAAAGTTCTTGATGACTATAAAAGGGCATGGTCAAAAAAAATGCATTCTTTTCAGCTGCAAAAAAGAATTAATGGGGTAGAAGCTGCGGTTGGTGCTTTTTTTAACGGAAAAGAGTTTGTTTATCCAATAAATATTAATTTTGAGCACAAAAAATTATTTCCAGGCAATATAGGGCCAAGCACTGGAGAAATGGGTTGTTATGACGAAAATACAGAAGTTTTGACTGAAAAAGGATGGAAATATTTCAAGGGTCTAGACCATAATGATAAAATCTGTACGCTAAACCCTGATAATGATAACATTGAGTTTAATAAACCTGAATTAATCGTTGCATTTAGCCACCATAAGGAATTGATAAAAATAAAGAATGAAGATTTAGATATTGCTGTTACACCTGACCATAACATGTTTGTTTCTTCAAATTTTGATGCAAAGGAGAAAAACAATAGTTTTGAGTTTGTAAAAGCAAGAGATTTGCAGCATCAAAGTTTGATTAAGAGAACAGGAATTTGGCGCAGCAACACAATCAAGAGTTTTTTGCTGAAGCCGGTTCTTTCAGGTAGTTATCAAAATGACTACCAAAAAAACCAGTTATTGATCTCTGATTCTTATGAAATCAAAGTTGATATGGATGATTGGCTGCCTTTTTTTGGGATGTGGCTTTCTAATGGTCATGTATCAGGCAGCAAAATATGTATTGATAAAATAGATATTACCGATACAGGCATTTACCGGATAAACGGAGAAAAACAGATAGAAAAGCAAATGATGTTAAAGCATATTCTTGATAAGATCCCATTTAATTTCAGAGAAAATAACTCTGAATATTACACATATAACAAACAACTAGCCTCTTATCTTGATGAATTTAAAGAAGAAAGTAAAAAATATATTCCAGGCATAATAAAAGACCTCGCGCCTACGCAGATAAATCTGTTTCTTGATTGGTATTGCCTATGCAACGGAAAAATAATTGGAGAAGATTACAGGGTATTTTATACATATTCTAAAGAATTAGCCAATGACATCCAGGAATTGGCCTTGAAGACAGGAAGAGTTGCTGTCATAAAAAAGGTAACAGGAAAAAAAGCTTTCCTCGAGAATAATCTTGCCCATAGGCCAAAGCTACAATATGAGATACATGAGAGAACCAAGAATTTAGATGTTATAGCAGATGGAAAAGAAATAAAAAAAATCAGATATAATAAGAAGGTTTATTGTGCAACTGTGAAAAATCACATAATGTATGTAAGAAGAAATGGTAAGCCATACTGGTGTGGCAATACATCAATGTTCTGGAGCGGACCTAACAAGCTTTTTAATAACACACTGAAAAAGATTGAACCGAAGCTTGCTGAAGAGGGCTATATAGGATATATCGACATAAACTGCATGGTAAACAGCAACGGAATTTATCCCTTAGAATTCACTTCCAGGTTTGGGTATCCTACTATAAGCATACAACAGGAAGGAATGATAAGTCATATCAGTGAATTTTTATATGAATTAGCACAAGGAAAAAAACCAAAGCTAAATGTAAGAAACGGATTCCAGGTTGGTGTCGCTATTGTGGTTCCGCCTTTTCCTTTTAAAGATATAGAAACACTCACTGCCAAGTCCAAAGAGTCTGTCATATTATTTAAGAAACCGAATCTTGAAGGAGTGCACATTGAAGATATAAAAAAGATAAATGACGAATGGGTTGTTGCCGGAACATCTGGTTTCTTATTGACTGTCTGTGGCACAGGGCCTACAATGAAACAAGCACAAAATCAAGCTTACCATAGGGTAAAGAACATACTTATTCCGAACATGTATTACAGAACTGATATTGGTGACAGATGGTATGAAGACAGTGACAGACTGCATACTTGGGGTTATCTGAGAGAGGGATAATTGTGTAATGTTAGCAGAAGACATAAATATTTGCTTACTAAAATAATAATCCTTATATCTAATTTTCCTTATTAAATGGATTAATATTAAGTTAAAACTTTTGTCAGATACTATGTAATAAAAAATTTCTTAAAAACAGCATGAAATCAACCTAACATAAGACTGATATTATCTTTAAAACAACATCTTCCTATGATCTAATTTTATGTAGCATTATATCATCTATTGTTTCAATGCTGCAGTGCCTATTGCTTCTGCAATGTTATTGAATCCATCTTTCTTTAATAGCGTGACCAGATTCCTGTTGATTTCGCTTACAACTTGAGGTCCTTCATATATCATGCCAGTTATAATCTGAATCATTGAAGCCCCTGCCCTGATTTTTCTATACGCATCTTCTCCGCAAAAGATTCCACCACATCCTATTATGATAAATCTTCCTCTTGTCTTCTTATAGACATATCTTATAACATCATCTGCCTTATCCTCTAAAACCTTTCCGCTTATTCCTCCTTTCTCTGGAACAACTCTATCAATTATCTTTTTGTTATTCCTGTTTTTTGTAAGATTTGTGCAAACAAATCCCTTTATATTATGGTTTAAGGAAACTTTGATGATGCTGTCTATTTCTTTTTTATTCAAGTCAGGAGAGATCTTCAGGAAAACAGGTTTCTTAACTGATATCCTGTCTATTTTGTCAAGAAGCATGTCTAATTTCCTGGCACTTGTGAATGGTTGTCCGCCAAATGCATTTGGACAGCTTATGTTAATTGTAGTATACGCTCCTATATTATCAAATGCCCTGTATGCTATGACATAATCTTTTATTCCATGATCAGTATCTACAGTCTCTTTGCTATTTGTTTTGGCAACGCTTATCCCTATAGGGATACTGAACTTCTTATTTCTTAGCTGATTTGAAATTTTTTTACATCCTTCACTTTTCAAACCATAATTGACAACAAGGCTCTTGGATTTTTTCAATCTCCATAATCTTGGTTTTGGATTTCCCTCACATGGCTTTCCTGTTACAGAGCCTATTTCTGCAAAACCAAATCCCACAGAAGGAAGAATGTCTGTCAGTTGTGCATTTTTATCAAAACCTGCAGCAAGGCCAACAGGATTAGGAAATGTAATCCCAAGGATATTTTGCTCTAATCTTTTATCAGAATAAGAATAAAGAAGAGCCACAAGTTTCCTTGTAAAAAAGTAATTACCTAAAAATCTGCCTATTGCTATAACATTATCATGCATGGTTTCAGGATCTACTTTGAAGAATATCCGCCTAAGTACATTTCTATAAAGAAAAGAATTAATCTTGTTTCTTATCCAGACAAAATATTCTTTCATTATTTATCTGCTATATGCTGTATATATAAATTTTTTTAATGTAAACTCTTTATCTCAATTGGTTCTGGCAGCAAGTTTGTTTAGCAAGTAGCTCTTATCTAAAATGTAACAAAAAAATAACAACATTTAAAAAATTCTGTTAACAATGTATTGTTAAGTTAGTGGGATCTACATATATTTCGTTTGTAAGTTATTACTATAAAAGTATGACTTAAAAGAGTAAGGTTTAAATAGTTCAGTATAATTATTTTTATATATGGGAGAAATTGAATTAATTTTTAAAGGCTTTAAATGTGAAAGGTGCTCTCATGAGTGGGTTCCTAGAAACAAAGAAGATTACCCTATAATATGTCCTAAATGCAAAAGCCCTTATTGGAATAAACCTCGTAAAAATAAGAAAGATGAAAAAAAACGTTAAAACATTAAACATTCTAAATGAGAAAACTTGTAATTGCCCTCTTAATCATACTAATTGCTTAAGTGCAAAAGAATGGTTGCACCATCAAGTAGCTGTGTGGGAATTCTTTTATGAAAAAAGAGATATACGTGATAAAGAAACACATCCAGCTGTTTTTCCGATAGCTCTGCCAAAAAAATGCATTCAATTGTTTACACATAAAGGTGAACTTGTTTTAGATCCTTTTGTTGGTATTGGAACTACATTAATTGCCTCTAAAGATTTAGATAGAAATGCAGTGGGATTTGATTTAAAAAAAGAATATGTAAATTTCTCAAAAAAAAGATTAGAACAAAAGAGATTAGAAGATTCTTCAAGGCAGATAATTATTAATGATGATGCTATAAATATACCAAAATATCTAGAGAAAGAATCAGTGGCACTTTGTGTTACTTCACCACCTTATTCAAATATGCTAAACAGAAAAAGACTTAACAAAAGTAGAAGAGGTAATTTAAGGCAAGATAAGATTTATATGAAAGTCCAGCAATATTCTAATAATCCAAGAGATTTAGGAACTATGGAACCAAGAGTATACGCAAATGCTTTAGGGGAAATCTATAAAGGGATATTACCATTACTCAAATATAAAGCGCATTGTATTATCAATATCACAGATTTATGGTGGGAAAATAAAAGAATACCTTTGCATATTTATGTTATAGAAGCATTAGAAAAAGCAGGTTATGAATTAAGAAATACAATTATTTGGGATAGAAGGAATCTTGTTAATGGAGCTGGAATTTTTGGATATCCAAACAATTATATAACATTAGGAACAACTTTTGAATATATTTTAGATTTCTGGAGACCCCCTAAATAAAACCAACATTTACAAATTTCTTCATGTCCAAAGCTAATTCCGTATTTGCTTTAAATCTTTTAGTTTTATTTTTAATTAATTCTAAAGTTCCCAAGGGTATGTAACAATATCCACCTGTTTTTTTACAATGTTCATCTATAATTTCAATATTAGACTCAGTAAATTCCGATGGTTGATCAAAAAAACCAACCATACTATCTCCATCAAAAGCCAATCCCCTTGCTCCTCTTTCTCTTAACTTAACATTCTTTACTTCTATTCTATGCTTTTTAGTCTGTTTACCATTAACACGATAATATATTATAAAATCTGTCCTTTCCTTCTTTCTAACATAATCAATATTTGTCTTTAAACCAATTTTATTTAATTCTCTTTCAACACAGAGCTCGGCTAAATTTCCAGAAATTACTTGGAAGGTTTGGCTAACACGTCTAGATACCTCCTCCATAAAGTTACTGTATTCTGTTTCATTAGCAATAATTGGGTTTAATAGTTCTTTCTTAATACTTAATTTCATTTCATTTGATATGCTGATTAAATTTTTACTTGAAAGAAGTTCATTTACTCTACTTTCATAATAATTAGTTCTATACAGCTTCATTAATTCAAATGTTTTAGAATGTAATTGATTAATATTAAGATTGGGATTTATCTTTTCTGCATTTTGTAAAATTTCTATTGCTGATGGGATTAAACCTTTTGACATAAAAAAGCAAAGGAAAACTACTTTTTAACCCTTTCTGAATTCCATTCATTTAATAGATCCCGCTAACTTAACAATACGTGTTAACAAAAACATTTATAAAACTAATTGATGTCAATCAACTGCTTAACTAGATATAATAAAACTGAGGTAAAGGTGAATCTTATGACAAATACACAAAACAGCAGACAAGAACCATTAAATAGGGAAGAATTGGAAAAAGTAATAAAACAGACAATAGATAATAACAAGATAAACGAAGATAGTTTAAAGCTACGTCTAAAAGAAGAATATAGCGAAACAAATATTATTCCAATAATACATCAAATCGAAAGATACACAAGAGTGGAAATATCATATCTTGATGGAAAAAAATATTTTTCAAGGCTTCCAGAACCAAATGTGGTAGCAGAAGATTAATGAAATCAGCATGGTAAAAAGAACAGGCCCAACAAACCCGGAACTGCAGAAACTAATAAATGATGTAAAGGAGACTGCTAAAAGCAGCAATATAAATCTCTGGAAGAGAATCGCTTATGAACTAGAGAAACCAACAAGAAGAAGAAGATCAGTAAACATTTACAGGATAGATAAACACACAAGAGAAGGCGAAACTGCCATAGTTCCTGGAAAAGTCTTGGGTATGGGTGAAATGACAAAAAAATTGACAGTCGCAGCCTATCAGTTCTCAAGAGAAGCCAAAGAAAAGATAAATAAAATGGGAAAAGCAATTACAATAAAAGAATTAATAAAAAAGAATCCACAGGGGAAAAAAATAAGGATAATAGGTTAATATGATAGTGATAGATGCAGAAAATATAATTGCAGGCAGATTAGCTAGTTATGCCGCTAAAAAGGCGCTTATGGGCGAAAAGGTAGCTATTATAAACTGTGAAAAGGCTGCTATAACAGGAAGGAAAAAAGACATCTTAGCAAAGTATGAAAGAAAAACAAAGATGGGACATCCTTTCGCAGGTCCTTTTGTGTCAAGAATGCCAGACAGATTAATAAGAAGGATAATAAGAGGCATGCTTCCATGGGACAGGACACGCGGAAGAACAGCTTTCAGAAGAATAATGTGTTATATTGGAGTCCCTGAAGAATTAAAAAATAAAAAAACAGAAAAAATGTATGATAACAATGTGAGCACAACAAAAAGCCCGAACTATATCTCATTAGGTGAAATATCAAAAAATTTAGGAGCAAAGTTTTAAAAATTTAAAAATGGAAGAAATACAGACAAAAGAATTACAGACACATAGCATACAGATACAATATGAAACCATCGATGGTCTTTTTATACACTTACCAGACAGTGAAATAGGATTATCATTAAGAAACGGAGATTTATTCACTGGAAATAACTTAATTAAAAGGCTAAAGAACTCAACATTGTATCTTGAAATCGAAGCAAATCCGGCTGTTGTACCATTATTGGTCATGCTTCATGCTGCAACATTTTATTCGTATGACTCTCATAAAAAAGATTTCAAAAATGAAAAACTAAGCTCATTATACAATGATTATGTAAATGAACTTATATATATTGCAACCACTCTCAATTTAGAGAGTCTAATCTGGAAAAATGCAGGCAAAAATATCCAATAAACCAATAATAGTCTCAGGAAAAAGAAAGAGAGCAATAGCAAGAGCAGTGATAAAACAAGGAAAAGGCCAGATAAGAATAAACCATATAATGCTTGGCAATTATGGGAATAAACTATCAAGAATGAGAATAATGGAACCTCTGGTCATTGCCGGAGATTCATTCACAAAAAATATTAGGATAGATATAAATGTCAGGGGAGGCGGATGGCAAGGCCAGACAGAAGCCTCAAGATTGGCAATCGCCCGCGCTATTGTAGCATTTCATAACAACAAGAAATTGGAAAGAGACTTCCTGGATTATGACAGAAATCTGCTTGTAGCAGATGTCAGAAGAAATGAGCCTCATAAGCCAAATGATTCAAAGCCAAGGAAGAAAAGAGCAAAGTCCTACAGATAAGACAATATCATTGGTATCTTGCTCATCTGAAATCGCTGGCTTAATGATTAATTTTATAAAAGATATTAACTAAACCCGGATTTAATTCTCTTCTTTTTTTCATTGTTATTTTTCCATAGATCATGCATATCATGTCTTACAAGGTACTGCCTTATATTTTCCCTTGATGTGCCTATTTTACTAGCAATTTCTGCCTGGGATCTTCCTTGTTCAACCATCTTATAGATTAGATCTCTGTTACGCCATGTATTTGTTGGTAATTTTATACAACCATCTTTAGGTCCTCTTTTTACAGGTTCAAAATCAATATATCCCTTCTTTTTGTAAAGGTATACTATACGTAATGGAATGTTTGACTTATATGATATCTCTTTTGCCGTGCTTGCACCATCTCTTCTTGCTGAGTCTATCAAAGCAATTTTTTCTTTCACTTTTTCTTGCACATGAATCAGATGATCAATATCAAGAGGATCAACGCCAAGTATTGTTTTATAGAGTCTTACCACATAATCTCTGGTTTTTATGCATGAATAATAAATAGAGATTTCATCTCTATATTCTAGTCTTCTCAGTGTTGTAAGTGGTATCTCTAAAATATCGCTCAACTCTCTTTGTGTAATTTTATTGCGCTTTCTATAATCTCTTATTTCATTTCCAGTTAAAATAGATTCCGGCAGATAACTGCAAATAGAATCATTCTTAATTAAAGTGTCATCTAATACCATATAGCTAAGCAAGATTTTGAGTTTATAAACCTTATTATATGTAACCATTACAAAGTAACCATAATAATTAATCGTATATTTTCCACTCAAATGTTGCATATGCAAACCACTCCCGTAGCCTTTAAAAGGAGGATTCTTAAAAATAAGTCAGAGGTGATCAAAATGGCAAATCTCCAGGGTTATTCATTTAAGAAATGTGATTCTTGTTTCAAAGATATAAGAATGCATTATAGTAATAGTAGATATGACCGATTTTGCTACAGCTGTTACAGAAGGAACATAATTGAAAACCGCTACAAATATCATTATGATATACTTTGCAAAATAAAAGGTTAAATTTATAAATCTTCTAATTGCTAAGAATATAAAATGATAATTCCAATTAGATGCTTCTCATGCAACAAGCCTCTAGCACATCTTTGGGAAGATTTCAAGGAAAGGGCCAAGAAAGATGACACAAAAAGGGTTCTAGATGAATTAGGCTTAGAAAGATACTGCTGCAGAGCAATGTTCCTGGGTCATATTGATTTAATAGAAGAAATTGCAGAATTCAAAAAAGATTAGTAATAGGCAAAATGCCTAATTTTTTTCTCAATTGACATTAGTTGTTCATCTAACCGGAATCCATGATGATATTGATTATACTCCTTTATCCAATTGATGGTCCTGATTGCAAGTTCATTCTCATCTTGGTCAAGATAAACCTCTTCATCAAAGCAATACTTAAAAACAAGAGGTTTTGAGAATTTTATTATATATTCTTTTTCCAGTTTATATGACATATCTCTATCAAAGATTAAATTATTAGATCTCATAAATACATCCAAAAGATCATTAATGTTTTTGGATGTTGAATATCCCTCAACAAGACTATCATATATAAATTTTTTAAAAAAATCTGTAATATTTATGTCTTTCAATACATTATATAATACATTCCTTAATCCGGGAATGCTATGCCTTAATGGAGTTTCATGTACAATCATTACATTCTGATCTTCAAGATAATCTCTAAAATTATAGACTTGATTCGTGCTCCTGATATAATCCTCAAGTTCTATTAGTTTATCCATATTGTTATCAGAAAGATTCATTTAAATGTAAGAACTGTAAAATATTTAAAGCCTTCTGGAAATTTAAACCAGATAAGAATTTGTTAGAATGACACGTAATGACCAATGGTTAAGGAAAAGAATGGATAATATCTGGGAATTACTATTTCCAGAAACTCCAAGGTTAAATAATGTCGATATTAAATTTAAAGGAAAATGGAAAAACAAATTCGGCCATATAGCAAGAAGAGGCTCTGATTCGTATATTGCTATTAACAGCTTGTTTAAGCACGAGCTAGTACCGGAATTTATTATTGATACTACAATAGCCCATGAATTAGTTCATTATTCACATGGATTTAATAGTCCTTTGCCTAAGTTATATAAACACCCCCATAAAAATGGCATTGTCACAAAAGAGCTATTAAGAAAAGGCTTTGGCCATTTATTGAGGAAGGAAAAATATTTTACAAGAAGAGAATGGCCTAGATTATATGAAAGATTAAAAGCATAGACATTTGTTTGCTTATTCTTTTATTTATTATCAATATTCAGTCAGATATTGCAGAGTTAAAACAAAAGTTTTATAAATTCTTAAGTAACAATAAGAAAATGAAAAATGTAATCTATTCTTATCTAACAGATTAGTATAAATCTCAAGATACAAAAGAAATAGAAAAGTATTATAAAGCATTTAACAGTGTGGCTTGTCTATAAGTTTGGAATAAAAAAGACTATTTCCGAAACACCCCTTACCATTTTAAAGAAGAGGTTTGCTCAAGGGAAAATAACAAAAAAACAGTTTGAGGATATGAAAAAAGAGATAGGGAAGTAAATATGGAAGAAAACAAAAATGTGTGGATTTGGATATTAGTTGCTGCTGTACTGCTTTTCCTGTTCGGTAGTTTTGGCATGGGCTTTGGATTTATTTTTATGTTGCTTTTCTGGGGGCTTATCATTTGGCTCATAGTTACCTTAATCAACACAAGCCAATCTAATAAAAATGAGTCGGATTCGTTAACAATTATAAAGAGAAGATATGCTTCTGGAGAAATAACAAAGAAGCAATATGAAGAAATGAGGAAGGAATTGAAATAAGGTAGAATATGCAAACTGAAGATTTCGCATATATTGTTGAAACAGAAAATAGTTTTGATGAGGCAGTTGTTTCAGTCTTAAAAGCAGTAGAACAAAAAGGCTGGTCTTTGTTTCAAATTTATGATATAAAAGAAAGATTAGCAGCAAAAGGCTTTAACCAGAAGCCGTTAAAGATTATTGAGATTTGCTCGGGCAGGTATGCAAACCAATTTTTGAACAAAAACCGGCTCATTTCTCTCTGTATGCCATGTAAAATTAATGTTCTGGAAGAAAACGGAAAAGTGAAAATTGTAGGAATGAAGCCGACAATGATCTCTCAGTTTTTTCCAGAAGTAAATAAGAAAGAAGCTGAGGAAGTTGAAAAAGATGTTATTGAGATAGTAGATAATGCGAGATAGTTTTACATAAAAATAGGTCTAATTTTAAACACAAATGATGGAGAAACTTGCTGGAATTGTTTCAGATTTGGAAATGAAGCACTTGGTAAAAAGCATTCTGTAAAAATATTCTTGCTTGGAAAAGGCGTTGAAATTAAAAATGTTGAGACAAAATTTAAAATTTATTTAGTGCCGGCAACTGCCAGGAATCTGCCATCTACTTTCCTATACAAAACCATATAACCCTCTAGGTTAAGACCTTGTATCGGAGGTATGATCGCAAGATAATCGCCTGGTTTTATTTCAAAGGTGTTTTCATAATCATGAACAAATCCTAGACCAAGCATTTCATTGTAATCAAACAGCTTAATATCTTGTAGATTATAAAGATCTTCAATATTTCTACCAATATTTTCATTGTTTTTTTCTTTTTTCAGTTCCTGTATTATATCAACTGTTTCTTTAGTGTCAAGAAAATAGAATTCTTTATTGTAACTCTTCTGAAGGACCTGATAATCAAGTCCATAGACTGCCTTGAGGTTACTTATGTGAAGTTCACGTATCAATGCTCTATTATCAATATTATCAGTTATCTTAGCATTGTCATCAGGTTGATACTGGTCTAGTTGGTTCTGATTCAGCTGCTCTTGGTCATTAGCAATTATATCATCTTTTCCAATCTGTTCATTTTTAGAACAGCTGACAATGAACATAACTATAAAAATCAAGAAAACAATCCTTATTTTTATACAGAATAGAAGGCAGCCACATATATAAAACTTTGCTTCATTTCAGAAAATAATTGTTTTTGAGTAAGTAATAAAATGACATATTTGTTAATATCATCATTTTTATAATTATTTTATCTTCTTCATTTTCAGCATAAATCTCATATAACCCTTACAATTAAAACAATAATATATCACTCTATTTTTGTTTATACGAACTCTGCAATTAACACCAGGAACAATATATTTATAGCAATGTTTGCAGAATCTTCTTTTAATCTCTCTTGGCAATTTCAGGTTAATCTTCATTGCTGATTTTCTTGCCAAAAAAACATACCTGTCAGCTAATTCTGGCTTTTCTTTAAACTGTAGTTTGGCTTCCCTAAATAGAACTTTTATTCTTTCTAGAACGTGTTTCTTTAATTTTTCTCTCTCTTTGAATCTTGGCATATTAATTATAAATTAAACTCATATTTATTTATTTACTGATAATAGAAAGATTTAAATACAAATTACCACATATGCAAACATATGGAAAAAACAATATCTGTTAGGATTGGAAAAGAAGAATTAATTGAAATAGAAGATATATCTAAATTAGAGGGAAGAAAAAAATCAGAAATACTTAGAGATGTTATAGATAAGGGAATAAAAGATAAGAAATTAGAACTAGCCCTAAAAAAATTTCAAAATAATGAGGCAACTGCATCAAAAGCATCAAAAATTGCAGGTATACCTTTAACATCATTTTTAGATATTTTACAAAAAAGAAATATTAATTTTCATTATACAATAGATGAATTAAGGGAAGATACAGAAGACTTACTATGATAGCTGATTCTTCCTCTTTGATAATATTCGCAAAAATAAATAAATTAAGCCTTATAATAGAAATTTATGGTAAGATCTATATTACAGAAGTAATTTATAAAGAAATAGTAGAAGATGGATTAAAAATAAATGCACCGGATGCAAAAATATTAAAGAAATTCATTGATAATAAAAATATAATAATTTTACATCTGAATAAAAAATATAATAATTTTTCTAAAGAATTAAAAAAGGTATATTATCAAATTGATATCGAAGAATCAGATGCTATAGCTCTGGCATTACAAGAAAAAAATAAAAATATCATAATGGATGAAGCTTTAGGAAGAAAAATAGCTAAATTATATGGTATAAAACCAATTGGTTCATTAAAGGTATTGATCGAGGCTTATAAAAAAGATTTTATTAACGAAACAGAGCTTAGGAATATAATTAAAGAAATGATAGAAAATAAATTCAGAATTGGTGCTGACGTTATAAATGAATTTTGGAATATATTTAATAAGATAAAAAGGAATAACCAACCGAATTAAGTTAATATATATCTTTTATTAATATAGCAAGAATATCCATCCTCATTTGTATAATGCGGATGTAAAATCTATAGGTTTATTTGGATTAGAATTTGGATAATAGGTCATTTTCCTATCCGCTATTTTTATAAGGCCATATAAGCTTAATTTAGATGGATTATAATCTTCAATTTTTCTAAATGATAAATATCGAATTTTACCTTCAGTTGCATGCAAGAATTGATAGTGTTGAAATATAACTCTCTCTCCTGTTTCTGCATGTTCATCTACTTCCTTTACTAAACTAGATATATCTGTTGGTACTTCACCAGGAAAAACTCTTGTTAAAAACAGTGATTTTATTATTCTTGGAGGACCAATAAAATAATGATCTCTTCCAAAAATCATAAATATTTCATTGTCTTTATATTTTTCTTTTTCTTCTTCATGTATGTCTTTTACTGCAGGTCCAACAACCTGCTCACCAAAATTCTCGAAATCCACTCTCATTTCTCTAGGAGATGCTTGTCTAAAATAAATGTCAAGTCTTGCAAGAATTCCAGCTGACCCTTTTTTTAGTGAGTATTGTCCAATTCCTGCAGGACCTACATAAGACATCCATTGATTAGGCTAATTATCCTGTTCGTCAAAAAATTCTGTTAAAGACTGAAAATCTCTATTTCTGGGATACACAGTTACCGGTGAAATTTGATTACCTTAATTATTTTTATCCATTATTCTGAATAACCCTTGCAACAGCCACAACAGAATCATCTTCTCTTAGCTTCATTATTCTAACACCTTGTGTATGTCTTCCAATAACAGAAACATCAGTTGCTTTGAATCTTATGATAACTCCTTTCCTGGTTATGCACATTAATTCATCATTGTCCATCACAGTCTTTATTCCAACAACAGGACCATTCTTTTCAGTGATTTTTATATTTGTAACTCCTTTTCCGCCCCTTCTGATCAATCTGTATTCTTCCATCTGGGTTCTCTTGCCAAATCCTTTTTCTGTTATAGTCAGTAATGTGGCATCTGCCTTAGCAATTTCTAAACCAATAACTTCATCTTTCTCCCTTAATCTAATACCCCTGACACCAGAGGAATTTCTTCCCATTACTCTTGCATCTGATTCTTTAAATTTAACAGCATTTCCTTTTTTGCTCGCAATTATAATGTTTATTCCAGAAGGGATTAATTTAACATTTACCAATTCATCTTTATCTTTTAATTTAATGGCAATTATTCCTTTCTTTCTTGGCTTAGAAAATCTACTCAATGAAGTTTTTTTCAGCATGCCTTTTTTGGTTATAAACAACAAATTCAAAGAATCTGAGAACAATGGCAGAGGCAATATGGAATTTATTCTCTCATCATCCTGTAAAGAGATTAAATTTACAATACCTTTTCCTTTGGCATATCTTGAGCCTTCAGGAATCTTAAAAGCCTTTAACCAGTATATCCTTCCCTTATCAGTGAAAAACAACAGATAGCTATGATTTGAAGTTGTGAATAAATGCTCTACAATGTCATCATCTTTAGTTTCAGTAGCGATTATTCCTGTTCCCCCTCTTCTCTGCTGCTTATACAAGCTTAAAGAAGTTCTTTTAATATATCCTGCTCTTGTAGCAGTTATGATAACATCTTCTTTCTGGATCAAATCCTCAGTTTCAATATTCTCATCCTCTTTTTCAAGAACAATAGTTTTTCTTTCATCTTTGTATTTTTCTTTTAATTCAGTTAATTCTCTCTTTATCATATCAAGAATTTTTTGCTCTGATGCAAGTATAGATTTTAGCTCTGCAATCAATTTTACTAAAGAATCATATTCTTCCTGTATCCTGTTTTGTTCCAAAGAAGTTAATCTTCTTAATCTCATATCAAGAATAGCCTGGGCTTGTTCAACAGATAATTTATAATTCTCAATTAATCCTATTTTAGCAGTTTCCTGGTCTCTAGATTCCTTGATTAATTTTATAACTGAATCAATGTTGGTTAGTGCAATCTTCAAACCTTCTAGGATATGCGCTCTTGCCTCTGCTTCTTTCAGTTCAAACTGCGTTCTTCTTCTTACAATTCTTCTCCTATGCGCAATATAATATTTTATAATTTCTGTTAAAGAAAGAACCTTAGGCTGTCCTGCAACAAGAGCAAGCATTATTATTCCATACGTCTCTTTTAGTTGTGTATGTTTATACAATTGGTTTAGCACTACTTCAGGATTCGCGTTGTTTTTTGTTTCAACAACAATTCTCATTCCTTTTCTATCTGATTCGTCTCTAATATCAGAAATACCTTCAACTTTCTTATCCCTGACTAAATCTGCAATGCCCTCTATTAAATTTGTTGGAGAAACCTGATATGGTAATTCATTGATTATTATCCTGTTTTTTTTGTCTATTTCTGTTTTAGCTTGGATTATTATTTTTCCCCTTCCTTTTTTATAAGCTTCTAGTATACCAAGTTTTCCTAAAATCATAGCTCCTGATGGAAAATCAGGGCCCTTGATATAATGCATTAATTCTTCAACAGAAATATCTGGGTTATTTATTGTAGCAATTGTAGCATCACATACTTCTTGTATATTATGCGGCGGGATATTGGTTGCCATACCAACTGCAATTCCAGCTGTTCCATTAATCAATAAATTCGGTAATTTAGCAGGTAAAACAATTGGCTCTTGTGTTGTATTGTCATAATTAGGAACAAATTTTACAGTATTCTTCTCTATGTCCTCTAACATTTCCTCTGCTGCTTTGTTCAGCTTACATTCTGTATATCTCATACTAGCTGGTGGATCATCATTGCCTGTCGAGCCAAAATTACCTTGACTTTGGATTAGTGGATATCTTAAAGAAAAAGGCTGGGCCATTCTAACTAAAGAATCATAAACAGCCACATCAGAATGAGGATGATAAGAACCTAAAACTCTTCCAACGACAAATGCGCATTTCCTAAATGGTCTGTCATGAAACATTTTTGATTTATACATTGCATATAAAATTCTTCTATGTACAGGTTTTAAGCCATCATTAACATCAGGTAATGCTCTTGCGGTTATAACAGACATGGCATAGTCTATGTAAGACTCTTTCATTTCCTGTTCAATCAGCTTTACCTGTATTGTTTCTGGCATTTTAACTTGTTTGTTTTATCAATGGTAATAATTCATAACTCCAATAACCGGCAGGCATATATAAACCATCAAATCTATGTTGTAAACATTCAAGGTATACCTTAGCCTGATATAATTCATCACCTAATCCTCTTCTTATAGTTTCTTCATCTGTTAAATTTTCAATAGTTTTTAAAGCGTTAAAACATCCATCAAATCTATCATATAATTCAGGATATTTCATAAATAAAAATTTATCAATTAAATATAAGGGGAGTATTTTAAAACTCATTCCTAGAACAATATGTGAAAGTTCATGTCCGAATATTCCTTTTAAAATTGCTTCTGAATTCGGCTGCTGAATAAGATTCTCTGGTATAAAACCTGATATGGAAGGAATCCATGGATTTGATCCTATATAAAAATCTTTAACATCTTGGCAAATATCAACCCTCAAATAAATTTTTTTAATTTCAGGATAATGATTACTGATTGATTGGTTACTAATTAATGCTCCTAAAAGATCTTTACAACTAGATTGTTTTGATTTTACCATTTTCTAGACATCCAAATTTTTAACATCCTTTGCGTGTTCAAAAATAAATTTTTTTCTTGGGGCTACCTCTTCTCCCATCAAAACTGTAAACATTTCATCAGCCAGTGCAGCATCTTCAATTGTTATCTTTTTTAAATATCTTCTTTCAGGATCTAGTGTAGTTTCAAATAACTGCCCGGGATTCATCTCTCCCAATCCTTTGTATCTTTGAATCCCAACATTTTCTCTTCCATTTTTACTATAAAACTCATCTAGTTCCTTATCATTATAAGCGTAAAAAGATTTTCCGCTATGTGTTACTTTATACAACGGTGGAACTGCTTTGTAAACATACCCTGCATCTATTAATTGCCGCATATACCTATAGAAAAATGTTAATATTAATGTTGATATATGATTTCCGTCGGAATCAGCATCACTCATAATTATTATTTTATGATAACGTGCTTTATTAATATCAAATTCTTCTCCGATCCCTGTGCCAATTGCTTGTATCAGAATTACAATTTCATTATTCTTAAATACTTTATCGATTCTTGCTTTCTCTACATTTAGAACTTTTCCTCTTAATGGTAAAACAGCCTGAAATTCTCTTACTCTTCCCATTTTTGTCGATCCACCAGCACTCAGACCTTCTACAATGAACAGTTCGGCTTTGCTAGGGTCTCTTTCCTGACAGTCAGCTAATTTTCCAGGCAATGATCCAGACTCTAAAGCACCTTTTCTTCTGACCAACTCACGAGCTTTCTTAGCAGCCTCTCTTGCCTTAGCAGCATTCAGGCATTTGAAAACAACAGCTTTGGCAACAGAAGGATGTTCTTCAAAATAATTAACCAGTTCATCATACACGACAGAATCAACCAATCCCTTAATTTCAGAATTCCCTAATTTTGTTTTAGTTTGTCCCTCAAACTGCGGCTCTGGAATTTTTAATGATATTATAGCTGTTAAACCTTCTTTAACATCACTTCCAGTTAGCTTTTCCTCTGATAATTTATTCTTCTTGATATAATCATTAACAGCTCTTGTCAATGCAGTAGAAAATCCAGTATAATGAGTTCCATGCTCAACATTATTAATATTATTACAAAAGGAAAATACAGTCTCTAGAAAACCACTATTATACTGCAAAGCAATCTCAATAATAATCTTATCTTTCTCTTTTTTGATATAAATCGGCTCTTCATGTAATTTCTCTTTTATTTTATTTAGGAATTTAACATATGAGATAATTCCGCCTTCATATTGGAAGATTTCCCTCTTATTGTTAACTTCATCTGTAAACTCTATCTTTAGGCCGGCATTTAAAAAAGCCAATTCTCTTAATCTCTTGCTTATAATCTCAGGGTCAAACTCATATGTATTGAAGATTTCCTTATCCGGAATAAACGTAATTTTAGTTCCTGTTTCATTCGTGTCACTTTTAACCTGTAGCTCAGTTACAGGCTTGCCTTTTTCATATTTCTGATAATAAATTTTTCCATCTCTCTTAATCTCAACCTCTAAAACAGAAGAAAGAGCATTAACAACAGAAACTCCAACACCATGCAAACCTCCTGAAACCTGATAAGATTTATGGTCAAATTTGCCACCTGCATGCAACACAGTTAAAACAACCTCAACAGCAGGTCTTTTCTCAGTAGGATGCATATCTACAGGTATGCCACGACCATTATCTTCAACAGATAAGGTGTTTTTATCGATTAAAGTAACTTTAATATTGGTGCAATTTCCAGTTAACGTTTCATCAATTGAATTATCTAAAACTTCATAAAACAAATGATGTATGCCCCTAATTCCAGTGTCTCCTATATACATAGCTGGAACCTGTCTTACTGATTCCACACCTTTAAGTACTCTTATATTTTTAGCACCATATTCTTCAGCCATTTTTCTCTCCAGTTTTATATTTCATAAATTTCTGAATATGTGGCCTAACATTAAGAGCATTTCTAGCTAATTGTAGCTCTTTTATAACATCATGCTGGATACCATAATCAAGTCTTACTTTTCCTAAATCCTTCAAAACCTGTATTTCCTTGAATGTATATTCCTTGCTAGTTTTTGCTTCCATTTTATTTTAAAAATATATTAAAAATCTAGTAAACTTAGGATGCTTTTATTTATATACTTTTCCCCTGTAAAAGTGCCAAATTTTGCACATACAAGCCTTATAGAGCTCAATTTTGAAAAATCATATAGAAAGATTTATAAAGAAAATAAGGTCTCTCTGAAATCTTTAAAAATAAGCTGATTTTGGTTAAATATTAGTTATCTTCAATTCAGGAAAAACTTGGTTAATCTAATTTTAGGCCTCCTTTAATTAAAGTTATTACTCAAGATCATCTTAATTTATGTATTTAGAATTAATAAAATTAAAGCAAGAATTTTAGTTGTTATTTCCTAACATAAATATGTCTTAATCTGTCAAGTTGGTTTATCCTATTCCTCAAAGATACATTATTAACTCTGCGATATATTTCATCCTTGCTAATTTTATCATCATTGCCAAATATAGAAAGAACCAATAAGTCAGCATCTGTTAGGCTAGCCTTAACTCCGTTGCTTTTAATAGTATAAGTAACGGCATCAATTGAAGAAGGTGTAATACTATAAATACTATAAGGCATGGGTGTGTCTACTACTATTTTATCTCCCACACTTAATTTCCCATTACTGTCAATATCGTTTACTCTTACAGATAGAGAATCTTCAGGTGTTCTTAGAATTTCTTTAAAAGTCCTTACTTCAATCCGATTCTCTTCATCTGCAGATTTATCTGTAGGATGAGATTTGTAAGAATCTTTCTCTCCATGACCAATAACATCCTGCGCTACTTTCATCAGGAGCTGGTAATTAGGACTATCCTTAACAAAAAGAAAAGGGTCTGTCTCTTGGGCATATACAATGTTTGTTGATAGTGATAAAACAATAGTTCCTACATCTATTAATGCTTTAGCTGCATTACCCATCTGTGAATTAGCAATACTTGACATAGCCCTATTTTGATTGTCTCTCCTTATTATTTTTGTGAAATTTATAGAAATATGTAGATTTCCACCTTTATAATTCTTTCTATTTGTTACTATTATACAATTAACATTAAACAGGTAGCTAAACTTTTCTACATTATATAATTTAGATTTTACTCAATTTTGCTGATTTGCATTTGCATTAAAAAAAATTCAATTGCCAGATTTTTCATTAAAGTCACATTAGAATCTAGAGCTTGAGGATCAATTCCATTAAGCCTTATAAACTCACCATATGCAATCTCCTGAGCTAATAAATGTGTTGTATATTTGGCAAATTTGTGGTCATCATCAATTACTTTTTCATAATCTGAATGACCAATATTAATCCTTATCAATCCAAATGTAGAATCTAACTCGCTCCTTAAGAGTTGTTTATCAACATCAAAATTTGTGAAATCTGTTGCATAATTCCCTGAAATATCTCTTCTTGCACTTCTTATTGGTTTTGGTTTTCCATCCGGAGAAGGTTCTACTACATTTTTTCCGTTACCATCTTCTGTTTTTCTTCCTTTATTTCCATTTTTTCCTTCTCTTTTTATATCTGGAACAGCTTTTTCATCCTTTTCTATGACATCTTGTACCTGATGTCCTGATCTGCCTTCAACCCATACATCTGCATATTTTAGTTTAAAATCGTGATAAATAATATCAAAATTTCTTAAGATACTATCTGTAATTTCCTTCTCTCTTGTTCTTCTTTCTCTGGTTTTTAATCTTTTTATTTCTCCATTAAGATAATTTTCTTTATCTTTTAAAATATCTATAAACAGCTGATATCTTGTTCCTTGACGAACAGGGCCTTCTCTTTGTGGGTTTAGCGTCAAGAAATCTTCATCGGCTTCTCCAAGCAATTTTCCACTTTTCCAGGGTAAATCACCAAGCTCATCAAGTAAACTAATAGAATCATACACTTTAACACCTTTGTTATAGTATTTTACTTTTTCATTTTTACCATCTGGATTTACAAATAAATACAAATGAATACTACCAAGATCCCCTTCCCCATCTTTTTTATATTCTACTTCAATAAGATCATCTAAAACTAGTTCTCCTCTATATTGAATAGGATCTATATGAACTTGTTTCTGACCCCTGCCAAGCCATCCTACTGTCGCTTTAAGAATTCCTTTTCTGATTATTGGAGAATAAAAATCAGCAACTAAATCTTTAATTTTACTTGGAGTAAAGTAACGGTCTATAACATTTGGAGGTATTCCGCTTAGGATTACCTCTGTTCCATGTTCAAATTCTCCAAAAGGTAAGTCTCTTGCATGGACCTGATCAACTTCAGCCTCCTTAGAAGTTTGTGACATGGTTAAACTGGTGAAAAAATTATCATTGCTTTCCACATTTCTTGTGTATAATTGGAATCTTTCTGCACCACATGCAACATATGCATATAACCCCAAACCTTTTTCACCTATTGCTTCTTTGACTTCTCTATTTGATGACAAACCTATTCTTCTAGGAATATTTTCCACCCCATTATTTGTCATTCCTATACCATCATCTCTTATTATTATTGTTCCTGCATTTTTATTAACGATAATTCCAAGATTTATTGGATTTTTTTCAGTTCTATTAATCGCATCTATACTGTTTGATACATATTCTTTGAAAGCTATTGGTGGTGTACTATATATTTGCTGGAATTCTTTTATGAAAAGGTGTGGTTCTGGAATTTCATAACTAACTCTTTTTATCATTTTTATCTTCTGCCTTCAGGCTTGTATGGTGTTCTTAGCATCCAGGTATTAAATGGGTCTTCTTTAAAATATGTGTTAAGCAACGTAATTAAATAACCTGCATCTCTTGGATTTATTGTATCTGCAAGTTTTTTTCTTTCCCCTATAGAAGCTGACTTTAAATCATCTAAATTTTCGATTAACATGTAGAATAAACTTCCAATTGTTTCGAGTTTTTCTCCGAGTTCTGGTCTTATTTCCTGAGAATCTTTGGTTAATATTTTATTTCTTAAGGCGCTAACCCTTGATTCTAAATTATCTAATCCTGCTAAAATTTCTTTGTCATAATCACTTAATTCAGTAGTTTTATATTTTTGTTCTTTTTGTATTACAATATCATCAGTACTATTGGTGTTATCAAAATTATCAATATACTGATAGATCTTATCTTTTAAACTTCCAGGTATGTTTCTTCTTTCATTTTCGCTTAAATATCTTCTAAATGTATCTTCCTTTATTTCTAAGCTATACATTTTATTGAATTCTCTGCAAAAGCCTGACACAGATATACTTCTGTCTTTTAGCCAATTTCTTACTTTTTGTTTTTCATCTTCAGTAAGAATAACATAATTTTTTGCCATGTTTATTGTTATATTATTTAATAATTTATTTGATGTTAAAAAAGGTTTATAAAACTATTCTTTTGACTTAATTATTAAGTAGCAACATAACGAAAGATTTATATATCTTTTTATTTGTATAAAATCTACAATGAGTCTAGATAATCTAACACAAAAATTGAATAAACTTGAAGAACACAAGAAAACTTACGAAAAAGCTCAAGAAAATCTAGCAACAGAGTTAAATACCGATCTAAAATCTGTTCCTGATGATGTAAACAATTTTACATCATATCTTGTTACATTAGTAGAAAAAGTAGAACAAGCTGAAGCAGGTTATAATATTAGAATAGATGACGTATCAAGAAAAATAAAAGATCATTATTCTCCATTAGTTGATATTTTAAGAGCATATAGACCTTATAACCCTGATGAAAAAGCAATTTCTCAATCTGGAATTAGAGTTAAAAATAAATCTGTAGGCAAATTATCTGATAAGATAAATGAAATAAAACAGGGGATAATACAGGAAGCAGAGAAATATAGGGAAAGAGGTTATTTTTTATCAAGCGAAATAACAAAACCATTAGGTTTAGATACTGCAGGAAGTAGATTTGACAGATCTAATTATGCACGTGCTATAATGAGTTTAAAAGAAGATGGTTTTCTTGTAAATGTTGTTAAAATAAATGTAGATAGAAAAAACATAAGCAGATACAGTTTTCCAGGGTATGAACCTGCAGGAACATCTAAAGGAACAACACCTAAAGATCAAATTGATAAAAAAGAATTATATGGAGACATAGGAAGAATAAAAAATGGGGAATTAACAAATAATGATGTTATGAATATGTATCAGATAGATTCTAAAAGCCTTGCTGGATATAAAAGAAGTTATACTGTGGAAACTAGAAAGCAAGAAGCAAAAAAAAAATAATTTTTGAAGAAGAAAATAAAAAAAATCTTGAAAGTATTCTTAAACCGATATTTTTTGATAAAGGTATACGTTTTTATTTGACATACCAAGATTATAATAAATTAAGGGGAGAATTAATTGAATCAGATCATCAATTGCAGATTCCAACTATAAAAGAAATACAGGATGTTTATGGTAAATGGAATGTGTTCATGAAAGAGATGGGGCTTCCGACAAGAAAGAAGATAATTGAGATATTAACTAGTGTTAGGGATTCTTTACTAAATGATTTAGCTGATGCATCAAAAAATAAAAGTAGCTGAGAAAAATGGCTAAGTTTTCAATATCATCAAAGAATGGAACAACTTCATTAACAGAAGAGTTTTTGCTTAAATTAGAAAAAATAAGAGCTAAAAGTGAGTCTATGTATGCACCTTTTTTAAATGAAGAGTTCACAGAGATATACTTTCACAGTGTTGATAATTTTATCTTACAAGGTCTATTGGAAAGATATCATGGATTAAGAGAACAGGGATTAAGTAGGAAAGATATATGTAAAAAAATTGGAATTGAATATGATGAATCATTTTATTTAACAGGTGATATCACTAAAAATATTTTAAGAGAAGAATGTGGATCATTAGATCATTTATTGGAGAATGAGGTTTTTGGTGTGGTGAATCCTAATGGCAAGAATAAAAAAAGAATTAGAGAATCATTTCCAGAACTTATTGAAAAATATTTAATCAAAGATCAGGAAGTAAAATTAATTAGTTATGCTGGATTAGAAAATGTGAATTTTAGAAGTTATATCACATTGGCAAGAAATGTACGGGGATTCTCTACAGATAGAAGCTTAATCATTGAAGCTAACCTGAGAAATTATAATATAATGAACTCAATAAAAAGACATGCATCAATCTGGGGAGAAGAAGGCATTAACCTTTTTGAGAAATTAACAATAGAAAATGGTCTTATGAGTGATGTCTTTAAAGATTTGTATTATGATACCCATAGGTTTAATGTTTTAAATTTAGATTTTGATGGTCAGTTTTCACCAAATAAAGAACTTACATTTAGGTTATTGTTTAATAATGGCCTAATAAGCCCTCCTGCTTTACTATTTGTCACATTGAATAATAATGAATCTAAAAGGCAATGGGTTAGGCAATGGTATAGAAAAGATACAATTGAACAGGAGAATTTGTTAGATAAATGTGTAGAAGATAAATGTGTACGAATTTATGGGGGAAAAAATAAAGTTAATTTAATCTATAGAGAGTTTTATACAGATACCTCTGACATGATATTTTCTGCGTATCATATCAAATAGATTACTCTAGAATGGTAACAATTCGATAGATTTATAAATCCGTTTTATTAATAATCTAGCATGGCATTTAAAGATTTAAAGGATAAAACAAAAAAAATTGAAGATCTAGCAGAAATAGTAGAACAAGCTAGATTAAATTATAATCAAACTAGAGAGAGTTATGAACAGGATTATCAACAGTATAGAAAAGAAGCCAGCGAAAATATTGATAATGGGTATGCAAATGCGTCTGATAACTTGCAGGTCATATTGCACAAAGCTGCTACAATAGATAGGCAGGATATTGAAACTGCAAGAAGAAAAGGTGTACTTATCTCTAAATATGCAACACAAAAAAAAGAATTCTTTCAGGCTTTACAAAAATTCGTTGATACTTATGAAAAATATTCAGGTACTTCTGCAGAAAAACCAGTTGCACCAATTGCACCAGCTGCACCAATCACTGAAAGAAAAGAGCCTAAACAAGAATTGGAAAGAAGACTTGTGTATAATGCTATATTAGACAAAACAGAAAGAGAAAAAATAATTTCAAAATATGGTCTTACAGATCAACAGTATACAGAATTGAAAACAGAATTAGATTCAGCATTAAAAAGCAGAGCTCAAAATAGTGATATTATTGCTGATGCTGAAAAATTATTAAAAGAAACTGGCAGATTTAGCATAAAAGATTTACAACATAATTCTTATAGTGCAGATAATCCTCTTTACGATTTAAATAAAGAAACTGAAAGAATCAGACAAATTGTAAAAACACATGTTTTACCGGTTAATGATTTAGTTAAGGTAGATGGTTATTATACTTTAAAAAAGGAAGATAAAATTATATTAGACGAAAAGACAAAAAAAGAAATAAGTGAAGCTATAGACATTTTAGGTGAAGAAAGTGAAACTATAAACACACAAATTATCTTAGATCTTTTAAATATAGAAGATCATGATGCTAAAGAAAGTGTTGAACTTTATTTAGGAGAGTTAGAAAAAGAAGGGAAATTATCAAGGATAGATCATGGTGAAAGAGAAGATACTGTTGCTGATACCTCAAACTATACTTTAAAAAAGAAAGAAGTTGAAGGATCTGAAATTAAGTTGTATGATGGGGATTTAGTAAAGAAAATAGAGAGTTCAGAATTCATACTTAAACAAAGATTTACAGTAAATGAAGTAAAATCAGAATTAGGTTTTTATAATGATAATGTAAAAGCTATACTCACAAATGGTTATTTTTTTATGAACGATTATACATATGAACAACCATCTGATGATGAGTCTGGTTCATTCTATGTTTCTGTAAAAAATCCGGAAGAGGAAAAGATTGGAAAAACTGATGTAAAAAGAAATCAGAAAATTTTTACTGTGCTTCGTGACTGGAATGGATCTCCAAACAGAAAACAAAAAAAATTATTTGAAGAGCTGGGTCTTGAATATGTGCCAAAGAAAAGGAATGGGCATGGGGAAATAAGGAGGACAGATAATCCACACCTAAAAAAAACTGTATCTAGCACTCCCAGCAGTAATAATACAGGCAGAGACATGGCCAGACAGATAATTCAACATTTATTAGATTAAAATTTTTCATAAAATTTATATACTATTCATTAATTCTAATATATTGATGGATAAGACTATTAAATTATTAATACTGTCAGACATATTTCTAATAACAGGCTTTGGCTTGATTGATCCTTTTCTAGCGGTTTTCATAAAAGACAGATTAATCAATGGAAGCTTGATGGCTGCTGGATTTGCAACAACTTTATTTTTAATAACAAAATCTCTTGTCCAACTGCCTTTTTCAAAATATATTGATAATCATAGGGAAAAAATAAAATATTTAATTACAGGAACTTTAATTGTTTCAATAGTGCCATTTATCTTTGTTCTTGCCAGCAAAATGGAGCATATTTATATTGCACAAGTTATAAGAGGAATAGGGGCAGGATTGGCAGTTCCGACATGGTTAAGCTTATTTACAACACATATTGATAAAGGAAGAGAGGGATATGAATGGAGCATTTACTCTACTTTTGTCGGCTTGGGAATTGCCTTGTCTGGCTTGATTGGAGCAACAATAGCATCTTTTTTTGGTTTTAAAACAGCGTTTATTATTGTGGGAATACTAACATTAACAGGATCATCTATCTTATTTAATCTTGAAATTAAATCTCATAAAGAAAAACAAAAAAGTTCTTATATATCAGGAAAACATAAGCTTAATTCATATAAATAGATTACATCTTATTCCAATTTATTAATTTTAGTATTTTATCACAGAATACTGAAATGCTTTGTTTTGATTGACTTGAAAATTGGAAAGGTAAATCATGTTGATATTGGAAAAATGAATATGTATTTGAATTACTTTAAAGAAGAAGAGAAGTCTAATAACGATAATGAAGCCTATTGGAATTATTTTAAGTGCTGATAAAGACGATATTTTAGTTAAGTATGCTTTAGGTTCGATAACTAATAGATTATTTGTTTCTAAATACAAAATTTATTTGCCTGACAAGGAAGAATTAGCAAATAAGGTTAGAAAGTTATTAAAGTAACATATTTAAAATTCTAAATTTTCCCTTTGATATTGTTACACTAAAATCCAATCCCTATCTGGAAACTAGCACCTATTAGTTACAATCAATTATTCGGCTTTTAGAAAATCTTTTATACTCCTTTCTATACCCATTAAATACATGACACTAGAAGAACCGAATAAATTGGATATCATAGCAAGATCAAAAGACAAGAAAAAAATATACCTTGAAATAGTTGATGCAGGAGTCACAAAAGATCCAGAGAAAAGATATGGCTCCCTCATCCAAAAATTGGCTAATTATGTTGGTTATACAATGAGTAATGAATTCAAAAAGGATTTTCCTAACAACAAGCCAGCAGATGTCATTATTCGAGTTGCATGTGCAAGTGAACCGACAGACAAAATGAAACAAGTAGTTCAGGTTGGGCCACCAGGTTATTTAACAAAAGATCCCAAAAGCGGTATTAAAGTTGAATTTGTTAGATTTGAATTTAAAGGGTAAGCCAGGTAATTGACTTCTCACTTCATTCGATCTTTTCTTTCAGAAAAAGGAATATAACACTGAATTAAATAATGTTTCGCTTAATTTTTCTAAAGAAAAACTATACTTAATCCGATAAGTTATACGCAATTGAGAAACCTGCCTAAATACAGCAACTTTTAAAAATATTGCATCATCTATTGATTTCATGGGAGTCGATTATAACATTCGTCCTGTAAAAAAGAAACCGAATGGAGATATTGAGCCTGTTTTTATAAAAGATTTACCATCTCTATCTTCAAGATATTATCAATATCAGCCCTTATTTAGAGATAACCTTGAAAAAATCGAAAAGATTGCAAATCAAAAATTGGATTTAGATTTTTACGAAATTGTAGACGTATCATTATATAGTGATGAACCAAATAAAGACATAATATTTGATCCAAAAAAAGTTAAATCAACAATTAAAACTATTTTAAAAGTTATAAAAGAAAACCCTAATAAATTTCCTTACTTCTATTGGATTAGTTTCAAAGGGGAAAAATTCATGCATGGAAGTGAAGAGGTATTTATTGGAGATAATAAAGTATATATAGAGGGTGGATGGGATGAGTGTTACTATATACTGAATGATAAAAAAGTTGATTTAACAAAAGAAAAGTTTGAATTTTCAGCGTATAGTGTTTTGCATGAAAAAATTAATGATAAATGGATCGACAAAAAAGGTGAAAAAGTAATTGTAGTAATCAAAAAATATTCTTTTTATAAAAATTTTAAGGCAACCCTAAATAAAATTATTGTTATTTGCGATTATGCAATTAAACATAATTATTATGTTCAAGGTTATTTACATTAATTTATAATTTGTTTCCAAATACAAAATTTATCTGCCTGATAAGGAGGAACTAATCAATAGGGTAAAAAATCTGCTGGGGTAACATTCAGATAATTTTAAATATCATTATAATAGTTCAAATACCATGGACAAAGATATAAGAAATGCAGGAATTTTTGGCATTATAAATTTGATAATTGCAATTCCTTTAATCTTGGCAGAGATTGCAAGAAATATATCTACATTAACAACAAAGTTTATTATTATTTATGTACTTCTTAGCATTATTTACATGATATCATATATTCTTTTTGTCAGGGGTTTTCTTATAATAGGAAAAAAGCTGAAAATCAGCTCATTAGTTAAATCCTCTTACGCCTTAATTATCGCTTCTGTATTCTTATTTATTTACCAGATATTACACTTATCATATTCACCACTATCCTTACTTGTTTTTTCTGTAATAATACTGGTAGTTATAGGTATAATTTCAATTTTCTTTGGTATAAGCACATTAAAATTAAAGAAGAAATTTGGAAAGATTGCAACTGCAATAGGGGTATTAAATATAATATCCGGAGCATCTATCCTTTCTATAATCCTGATATTTATATTCTTGCTGATTTTCTTGCCATTAGCTATAATTGAAATAATATTTTTATTCAAAGCATCTAAGAAATTATAGATAAATTACCTAATTTATTAATTAAGATGTAAAATTTTATTTACCAAATAAGGAAGAATTGAAAAATAAAGTTAAGACACTGATAAGAAAATAAGTTAAATATTTAGATAGTAGATTAAATGAGGAGAAAATGAAAATTATTCCTTTATTGTTGAATTTTTATAAGTAGGAGAAAGAATGAAAAGGGAGAAGACAAAAGAAAAGCAAATGTGGATTTATTCTTATATCACTCTTTAATGATTAACCAGGAAAGCTTAAATATTAATCTGTATATGTTTTTTATAAGAGATGTAATATAATGGAAAATGAATCCGATAGTGGAAAACAAGAAGCAGAAGCTACTGTAAGAAAATCTGCAGATGGTCGTTATGTCGATCTGAGTAAAGATATCTTGACAATTCATGGAATTACTAGTCTGACAGAGGAACAGATGATAGATTTGTTTGGTAAACTCAGATTAAGATACTCCCTAACCCCGCAATGCAATATTTGGTGCACATTCTGTTCAAATGAAGGATCAAACTACACATCAAAGACATTAAAATCTGCTGATACCAATCTGGTTATAAAATTAAGTGAGATGTTATTGAATAATACTCCTTTGAAATCGATTGATTTTAGTGGGGGAGAACCTACATTGCATCCTGACTTTGTTAAGGGGGAATTTAGAATTGTTGAATGGACCAAGACTTATCCCAAAATAAGATTTTCATTACATAGTAACGCAATTGAATTAAATCCAAATCTAGTTGACAGAATTAAAAGCAATTTTTCTAGGATAGGAGCATCCATTAATTCTGTTATATTCGATACCTGGAATAAGATGACTAATTTCCATGGGATATATCCGGAAAAAGCCCAAAGAAAAAAATTTGATAGGATGATGGAGAATCTGGAATATATTGCAAATCAGAATATTGGGCACAAGGTTTTTATGAAATCAGTTGTTATGCGTGGATTCAATGATAGTGAAGAAGAGTTAAGTGCGTTTTTAGATGCTTGCGCCAAATATAATTTTCATCCTAAATTTCTGCAGTTTGATCCTCAATACGCTTCTCAAAAGCCTCTTCAAGTTGGAAGAAAAGAATTGTTTTCAAAGTTGGAAAGATTGGGTTGTGAGTTCCCAGAAGATGTACCAAAACACAATGATCCAAATACTTATATTCCTGGTGTGAATTTCGAATTCTCTGGAGCTCAAACTGGTTTACATAGCATTTTTGGATGTGGAGATAAAGCTACTTGTTTATCATGCTATGATTTTTTATGTATGTTTGTCAAACCTTCAGAAGATGGGAGAGGTTTATATCTGAAACCTTGTTCTGTTTTAGATACTAAGATAGATCTTACCCGTGCAATAGAGAGAGATAATACAACACAGTTGTTGGGTTTGTTCAAATTATCAAGAGAATATCTAATGTTGGCACCGGGAATGGGCGCACAAGATTGGCATAAAGAAAAGAAATATGAATCTTAAAAATGGAATTAACATTGAAACAAATATTGGAACGATTCCCTTTGAGAGTCTCCATTACAGATTATTGTAACCTACATTGTTTTTTCTGTTCAAATGAAGGAATGAATAAAGAACGGAGAGATTCTACAAATATTGATGTTGATGATTTTGCATATTTGCTGAATGTGCTGATGGATAATGGATTAGAACATATCTCATTAACAGGAGGAGACCCAACATTACATCCCGAACTTAAAAGAATACTTGATATTATTAATGAGAGTAATATACAAAGATCATTCTTCCATACTAACGGTATTGAGTTAGATGAAAGCTTGATAATGAATCAGTTATATCCTTTTACGAAAATTGCAGTATCCATTCATACTACAGATTTTGATACTTGGAGGAAGATCACTAGAGGTACTAAAGAACAATATGATAAATTAACTAACAACTTAAACTTACTTGGTCGGGAAGGTTATGGAAAAAAGATTGAAATAAAACATGTTCCAATATACGGGATTAATGACACAGATGAGATAATTAAAGGAACATTGGATCTTTGTGCTAGATATAGCTTTAAATTTAAATTCTTGAATTTTGAGCCCATTGAAAATCAACACCAGAGGCTGATTATCCCTCTTGGAGATTTGGTTGCAAAACTAGAGGGATTGGGATGTAGAAAAATTGAGAAAGAGTGGATGTTTAGGGGCCAGACAGATTACTTGCCTGCAAATTTCTTTGAATATAATGGTACAGAGGGATTTGCTATAGAAATAGGTTGTGGCGAACAAAGTGTTTGTCGAACATGTTATAAATCAAATGAGATATTCCTTACACCTAATTTGGAATTAAAACCGTGTCATATCAGTCCTGTATCAATATCTTTGAAGGCTGCAATTGATAATCAGGATCTTGGTAAAATATTGGCTAAATTAGTAGATTCTCGAATATTCTTATTTCAAAGACCTGGAGAGGGTAAAACATATTGGAATCAGGATTAAAAATGACTAAAGATTGTGTAGTTGTCATCTATGCTAAATGGCCTATCCTAGGTAAATGTAAAACAAGAATAGAGAAGGATATTGGCAGAGAATTTGCATTGGAATTTAGTTTGTCTTGTCTTGATGATTTGGTTGAGAATGTGAGTGATTCTAATCATTATGATTTGTTGGTTGCGACCAATACAAAGGATGAATTAAAGAAATTCAATGAGAAATATGGTCTTGATGGGATGCTCACTGAGAGTTTAATTGAAGATAAATTAGTGGCACAAAGTCAACGGCTAAATGGAATATTTTTTAGATTATCCCAACAGTATAGCAGGATGATCTTGATACCTATAGATTTACCTTTTTTATCTGAGAAAGATATGATCTCGAGCTTTGCAAGATTAAATGAAAATGATTTTGTTCATGGTCCGGAACTGGATGGAGGGATATATCTAATAGGAGTTAAGTCTCCCTATGAAAGAGATATATTTCAAGATGTTAGATGGAGCACCTCGCATTCATTTAACGACTTAATGCGGAATTGTAGGGGAAAAAATATCTATAAATTAAAATTAAGATCAGATCTAAATACATTCCAAGATGTACTAAATGCTAGAAGAGGCATAGCACATCACTGTCCCAATGTGTTTAAGTTGCTTGTTAAAGAGGGTTATTATATACCAGAAGAAGAACACTACATTGATTTTGACACTTTGCCAATTAATATTTCAGTAGTCTCTGCAATTGTCCAGAGGAATAGTAAAAATGGGAGAGAAATTCTTATCCAAACTAGATATAAACCAACTATCGATCCTGTGAATTCTGGTAAGATCGAGATACCAGGTGGTTTAATGGATAGGTTTGAAACAGCTTATGAAACAGTAGTTAGGGAAGTTAATGAAGAAACAGGATTGGACGTTAAAGTGTTAGGAATCTCTAATCATTACAGATATGATGATGAGGAAAATACCTCTATCTCTTACGAACCTTTTTCTTGTAACCAACAATTGAGGGGGGAAAGAGCGTACTTTGGAATAACTTTTTTATGTGAAGTTATAGGGGGAAAACTTCAAGAAAACTTATTCGAAACTCGTGATCCTCGTTGGATTTCCGTAAATGAATTATCTAGAATAATAGATGGGTCTCCTGAAATGGTATTTCCTTTCCAAGTTCCGATATTAAAGAAATATTTAGACTATATTAAAAATGGATAATATATCTTTGTGAATATCTTCTCTGGCCCTTGTACCGTCTATCTCCGTAATATTCGGATATCTTTCTTTTAATACATTATATCCATTGAATAGATAATGCATATCTAAACGGTTTTCAATTGTGTCTAACTCTTCAATTAATCTAAGGTTATCCCTGTTCTCTATTATTTGTAAAGGCCATCTTTCTAATGATATCTTAGGAGGGATTAAAAACATTATTGGATGATCAATTAGATTAAGGTGATCTTCTATATTCCTAGATAAATCTTCCTTGAATTTTTTACTAACTTCCCCATTTTTATAGTCCAGATGAAGCAGAACAAGTCTGTCATACAAACCCCTATCGAATATCAAAACACCTGAATCTTCAGTATGATATCTCTGAAATGCATCAAAAATACTTTCATAGTACTTAGAGTGAAAATATTCTAAATTATAACCTTCTTTAAAGTTGATTGGAGGTCTTTTGTGTAATGCAAAGCTTAACTTGACATGTGTTAATTCAGCTATCAACAATCTTATCTGAGTACTTTTTCCAGCTCTTTCCATACCAAAAAACTCTATTATAGCCATTATTATGTTGTATCGAAAAAGTTTTAAAAAGATAACCCTTCCTAGAAAACATGAACCATGAAATTGAGGTCAAATTAAAGTATGAAGATAAAAATGCTATAGTAACTAAACTTCATGAGTTGGGTGCAAAATCTGAAGAAAAATATAGGTTAGATGATATCTATTTTAGCCAAGAACATACTGATATGAGTAATGCACATGATTTAATTAGAATAAGGACTAAAAGGGATAAATCTGAACTTACTTTCAAAGGTAAATGTGAAACTGATGATAAGATATGGAAAAGGGTTGAATTGTCTACTGGTGTAGATGATGCTGACAGTTTATTAAAAATATTTAAATATCTTAAATTTCATGAGATATCTAAAAATAAATCTATTCGGGAACTTTGGAAATTAGGTAATGTTGAAGTTATGTTTGTTGATTTTATTGAACCGCATTCTTTGAAATTTATTGAGATTGAAGGACCCTCCAAGGAAAAAGTACAGAAAGTCATTGATAAATTCGGAGATTTAGTCACAGAAGTTGGAGAGGAATCTTTCAAGAAATTTGATGAGACTAGAAAAGGTTGAAATTTTTGTTGTTTCCAAAACATAAACTTTATAAGAATTACTCAAGATAATTAGATAATGCCAAATTATTTTTCTTTAAAAGGAATAAGAGAATTTAATGGAAAGATAAGAGAAATGGAAACTACTTTAAATAAGCTAAAGGCTGAAACAAACCCGACTGCCCAACAGTCTGGCGATCGATGGCATGATAATCCTGGATTCTATACTTTAATGACAGATATGCGAATGGCTACTGAATCATTAAAAAGAGATTATGCTATAAGAAGAGACATGGAAGTAGTGGACTATCCATCCAATCCAGAGCACGTATGTCTTGGGTGTACTGTTCTAGCAGAGGAAAATCTAGAAAGAAGAGTTTTCCATATAGCAGGATTTGGAGAATCTGATCCAAAGAATGATATTATTGCATATAACACTCCTCTTGCTAAAGGGATGATCATGAAAAAACCTGATGAAATTGTTAGGATAGCAACAGAAAAAGGTAGTCCTAGGCTTATTAAAATTCTTGAGGTTAGACCTTATGAGGGGCCAACCTAAGATTGATTAAATACTTGTATTAATTCCATTTGCATTATATACTTTATTTTTCTATAATTGACATCCTCCACACCCTAAAGGGTGGAGATTCCAATGATTGATATTGAATCTTTATTTATTTTTAACATCCATGAAATTCTTCAAAAAACTGTGAATGGAAAAAAATTACCTGGCCTTCTTTAAAGGAAGATAGTTTAAAATTTCTTTTACTGTCTGATTAATTGTTTTTCCAGAAGTATCAATGATGATTCCATAATCCCTTTTTGAAACTAATTTAAAAACATCACGTACTGCATTTTCTGGTATAGGGCTACCCCTTTCCTTGTTACGTATAATGCACTCTTCTACTTTTGCTTTAAGTGTAAATACAAAATGTTTACCAATAAAATTTTTAAGAATATAGTTCATTTGTTCATCTCGATAAAAACATCCATCTAACATCACAATTTTTGGTTTTAATTGTTTTATCATATCCAAAGCAATTTCATTACCTCTAACAAAATTTTCTGCAGAGATACCATCTCTTTCAACTGTACCTAGATTGTGTTTGCTTAAGATATCATCAAAAGATACATGAAGAGCTCCAATATTCTCTACAATAATTTTAGATATTGTTGACTTCCCAACTGCTGCCGGTCCTCTTATTATTACAAACAACATAATAAGTGTAATTTGCAAGACTTTATATATATTTTTCTTCGTTTAATAATAATACTTTAAGAATGACTTGACGATGTTCCAATTTTTATTGTAGAAGGATTTATAAAATAAAATTGATTAGATTGTTAATATGAGAAAGATAATTTATCTATTAACAAAAAATCCATGGAAAATCTTAGCTGCCAAAAAAAGTTTCTCAAAATATAACCTAGAACTAAAGATGTTAGATGAGAAATATGAAGAGATACAGGCTGATACTAGTTTAGAGATAGCAAGACATGCTGCAGTATCTGTCTCAAAGAAGCTTAAGCTTCCAGTCATTAGGGAAGATCATAGCTTATTTATTAATGAATTAGGATTTCCTGGGCCGTATACAAAGTATATAGAAAGCAGGTTGTCTGCAGAGAAATTAATTACTCTACTAAAAGAAGATAGAAAAGGATATTTTGAGATTGCTGCGGTCTATGCAGAACCTAATGGTTTAATAAAAGAATTTGTATTTAGAGTTCCTATAAAGATTTCAAAAGTGATTAGAGGTACAAGGGGGAACTGGAATCGAGTCCTCATGCTCGAGAATAGCAGTAAAACATTTGCTGAATCTACAGAAGAGGAGAATTTAGATGTGTGGAATAAAAACTTTGAAGAGATTGCAAAATTCTTAATTCAAAAAAATGAAAAAGAAAATACTATCATTTATTGTACATAATAGAAAGTTTTTAGCCCTTAGAAATAATAGTAAGAGTATAAAGCATGGAGGAGATTTTTGGTTTATAGTAACTGGTTTGGTAGAAGATAAGGAAACAGTAAAAGATGCCGTTAAAAGAGAAATAAAAGAAGAAACTGGTCTTGATGTCAATGAAATTTTTCCATTAAACTGGAGATC
>JAGVYY010000044.1 GCA_018303005.1 Candidatus Woesearchaeota archaeon | reverse complement strand
TTGATGGATAGGAAATGAAGGTTCAGAGAAACTCTAAAAGTATAAGTTTTAGATTAAAAAATTCGCTTAATATTGTAAATTTGTTAAAAATAATCAAAATTGTGTTAAATTCATCTAAAAACCACCCTCCATTATTTGGTAACTAAAACTCATCGGAGATACTATTATTCTGATAACCCTGATTTATCCATAGCATTAAGACTTTATGACATCCTCCAACAAATTAACCAGCTGGCTTCCAACGAAGGAACTGCGAACTTACTTTTCGTATATATCTCCTTCTTCAACGATACGAGCCTTCAAAGAAGGTCTTGCAGTATCTTCACATTTCCACAGCTTAAAAATGGTTAATTCAGTTCAAGTCAATTTAAGGCAAATTCATCTGATATTTGAAAATATCAGTTTTCTTTGCCACGAACATATAAAATATTGAGAAATAACTAGAATTCATCTAATTTTTTGTTCTTATTGAGGTTGACAATGGTCTTGGTCCCATATGTACCAAGGCTCACTTCTTCTAGGTTAATAAAACCAAGGTCTCTTAAGACATTAAGTTTGCTGTCCTTGAATCTCCTGTATTTTATCTCTTTCCCTGATCTTTTTGTGTATATATCATGTATCTCAGTGCTGCTCTTTCCATTGTTTTCCTTTATAATCCCCCATAATAATTTTTCATCATTATCCATCTCCCTGATCTTTTCTTCTGATTCAATTTCAGGCTTCGATTCTTTTATCTTTTTTATCGCTTCTTCAACATCTTCAGCAGAAATCTTTTTCTTTGATTTGGACTCAGCAATATCTCCTGATTCTCTCAATAAGAACAAGCCAGATCTCACATCTTTTATCAATGAGGTATATTCAATAAGTGTCATAAAGGCATCTTTGTCAAACACATCATCAAAAAAGGCATAATCAATTCTTTGTTTTAAAATTCCTTTGATTTCCTGTTCATTATAATCTCTGAAATCTAGGGCTTCTGGTGTAAGCCTTGATCTTAATCTAGGGTCAAGTCTGCTTATCCATTCCTTACTGTTGGTTATAAAGATAATTGTCTTGTTATATATCTGCTCTAAAACAAGATAAACAGCTGAAACATCTTCTATTTTATCAGCCTCATCAAAGCATATCACAACAGCTTTCCTGTTCAGGATTCTTTTGATCTCGTCAAACAGGTCATTAGTGTTCTTGTTATGGACGAACTTATATCCAATAGCATCACAGATAGTCAGCGCAATTCTATGGCTACTTGAATCTTTCCAGCAGTTTACATAAATCGGCTTAACATCATCATAACATTTTTCTTCCAATTCTTTAAAGACACTTTTAATAGCCAGAGTCTTTCCAATACCGGGATTACCTGTGACTATCAGGTTTTTGCCGTTTCTTTTATTAAATAATGGTTTTATACATTCAGCTATGTATTGCTGTTCATTTTCCCTGTATTTTATTATCGGCGGGAAAAAGCTTATGTCTAGAGCAAGGTAATTCTTGAACAGTGATTCACTGTCCTTTAAAAAATCCTTGTTAAATAGGTCTCCCATAATGTCTAAATGAAGTAAAACTATTCTTTTATGTATTATTGTTTTAAAGAATATACTTAAGAACACCAGATTTTTATAATTAGATAATGTATAAGGAAGATGAAAAAAACAAATAGTGCAGGAGGTGTAGTATTAAACAAAAAAGGCGAGGTTCTTTTAGTAAGCCAGCATGAAACTTCCTGGTCCTTGCCAAAGGGTCATATTGAAAAGAATGAAAATGCCTTAGGGGCTGCAAAGAGAGAGATTTATGAAGAATCAGGCATTACCGATCTGAAATTTATAAAGAATCTTGGTAGTTACAGAAGATACAGAATAAGCAAGGAAAATCTAGATGACAAATCAGAGCTTAAAACAATAAATATCTTTTTATTCAAAACAGATCAGAAAAAAATAAAACCTGTTGATAGGGAAAATCCTAAAGCAAGATGGGTTGATAAAAAAGATGTGGCAAATTTACTAACACATAAAAAAGACAAGAAATTCTTCCTAAGAATTTTAAAGCATATTTAACATGAAAAGAGCTGTAATCTTTTAAAAACTCTATAAAATCAGATTCTTCCCATATTAATTTTTTTCATTATATTGAAATTTTATGTTTTACACCACATTGTTCAATGTCATTATAACTTAAATTTCCTCAACACCTTCTTTTGTCAATGCTATAAACCTGATGCCGATTCCTAGCTTAAGCAAGGCAGACATCAAAGCCATATGTTCTTTTCCAGTGCCTGAAACAAAATTAACGGCAACCTCTGTGCTTTTTATTCTTTTGCCAAGTTTGTCTTTTATCTCATCTCTAAGCTCCTTTAATCCCTGATTCATATTGACGTTTATAAGCTCTGTCTTTTCATTGCTGTTAAAGTTCTCTTTTCCATAATCATTTGTTATCAGATAAATTTTATCCCATTCCTGATCCTGCATTAATCTGGCTACATGTCCCCATGTTCCTTTTCCAGTAGACAAGCAAGCTATAAGTTCTGTCATTTTATTTTTTATGTGAGAATATCAAGCCTTTATAAAACTTAAATAGCTCCTGTCCAGTTTTCTCCCACGAGTAATTTTGCGCTCTTCTATATGCATTATCACCCAAAGATTTAATTAGATTCGGTGAACTGATTAATTTAGCTATAGCTTTTTCTAATTGATCTGGTTTTTTCGGATCTATCAACATACCCTCTTTACCATTTCTAACTAATTCTTTTAAACCGCCCACATTTGTTGCAATTATGGGTTTGCCACATGCCATGGCTTCTAAAACAGTTAAAGAAAAGGTTTCATAGTAAGAAGGTTGTATATAAATATCAACGCTATTATAAACTTTGGCCAATTCATGGTGCGTTAAGCTCTTGTCGATAATATATATCCTTTTCTTATGTCTTTTATGCAGATCAAATAATCTACTCCTATAAGAATTTAATGACAGCATATTTTGTCCTATATTGTTCACATCTGGAATTACTAAAGTAAAATCAATATTATCATAATTTTTTAAGATATTTTTAATACTTTCAATAAGAATATCAACACCTTTTTCTTCACTAAATCTACCGACAAAACCAATTCTAATCCTGTTACCCTTTCTTAATAAATTTCTTGGATGGAATATGCTTAAATCTACACCGTTTTTAATTACTTCTATTTTATCCTCTTTAATTTTATAAACAATAGATAATCTTTCTTTTAAGCTTTCAGATACAGTAATAAACCTATCAGCAAATTTAATGGTCTGTTCAATCCAATTATTAAACATTGAAAATTTTCTGTCTTCATAGGACATTTCTTTTAATCTTTCTTTTTCTAAAGCATGCAGAGTATGCACCCACTTGATTCTCATAAATAACTTTAATGCAAAAGCACTACTGGTTAACCAGCCATGTGTATTCAAAATATCAAAACTTCTAATAGTGGACTCTTTTGCAATCTCTAAAATAACACTTCTTTCAAACAACATATATCTAAACTTTTTCGCTACAAATTTATCATTAATGTAATCAGCAGGTTCTTCTGTCTCTACATAATGTACAATAATTTTCCCTTTACCAATATTATACATATTACATGTTTCATCATTCAGTTTTTTTGTAAATATATGCACTTCGCAGCCAAGCCTTGCTAATTCTCTGGAAACATAATACACTCTAACTGCCACACCATTTACAGAAGTACCATTAATAGGATAATAATAACTAATTATGGCTAATTTGAAAGAGGGAAATACTAATTCTTCTATTGATTCAAAAAAATTCTTGATTGCATTCATTATTCTAATTTTTTCTTTCACAATTAATTTGGGTGATTAGTGCAATTTGGCACTAATTCTACGCCTCCTTATACATATATCAACTAATAACTTTAAAACATTTTCCTTTCTGTTATTAAACCTAAATTCCATTTCTTTTAGATACAATGGATAGTTCTTTTTGTTAATGCCATGATACTTATGGAACCTTTCTTTAGAGTAACTCCAAAAGCCTTCTATTCCATTAATATGTGTTTTACCTTTTACATAACTATAATCATAATCAATAGTATCATGCTTTCCATATTGCCTTAAACTAGCATAACTCTTAAAACCATCTGTATAAAATACAGAGCCTTTCCTAGTTTTATTTTGTATTTCCCGCATTAATGTTTCTGCTGAAACATTTTCTATGATAACAGTGTAAACCTTGCCTTTTCTCTCGAGAATTCCAAAGGCAATAGCTTTATTCTTAGAACCTCTACCTCTTTTTCCCTTTCTCTTTCCACCAAAGTAAGTTTCATCTAACTCAATCTTTCCATTTAACCTTATTGCTTGTTCATTACAGTAGTTTGCAATAAGCTTTCTAAATTCCATAAACCTCCTATGAACTACTCCATAATCCAATTCCATTTCTTTAGCTGTTTTTCTAGCAGAGACTTCAAGATAGAAGTAATATAAAATATCTAGATCTCTTCTTAACCTTTTTAGTGAATAATACTTCTTGCAGTGTTTACACTTAACCCTTCTTCTATTCTTTAATTTGTACAATCCATATCTATTACAAATTATGCATTTTCTACCTAAAAAATACATGTCTGACAACTCTTTTTTCATTACAATCGTCGTAGTTTAGCTTAATTATAAGCTTTTTTGGTGCTAAAATGCTTCAATCACCTAATTAAATATAACTTGATTTAAAAATAGCTATTATAAGTTTACCAAAGTAAACTACTATATTCACCTTCAACAAAATAAAAAATTTGCATATAATAAGATTAATAAGCAAGTATTAGACAATAAGTTTATGAAAAAGAGTTTATTATATATTTTATTCTTACTGTTTATAACAATAAGCGTTCATGCATCTTCTATAACGATAACAACACCAAGAGATACATACTCAATAAAAGAAACAGTCCAGGTTGAAATTATAACAGATATAAAACCATTAAACCAGATTTCAATTCAAAACTTAAAATTAACAAATGAAAGCACTGAAATTCCAGTGCAATACTTTATAGAAAAATTATCAGACCAGCATTATTTTGTTTATTTCAATATCCCGGATGTTGAAAAAGATAAGTATAAATTTCAGATAAAGAATATCCAGTATGTTGAAGATGGATTCTTAAAACAAAAGACTGAAATAAAAGAGATTTATATAAATAAAATTAATTCAGGTTTTTATTTCCTGTTATCAAAACAGAATACAGATGGAGGCTTTAATACAATAAGTGAAACAGCCATCGCATCTTTAGCATTGAAAAATGTCTATCCCGAGAATGCACAGAGAGCATTGAACTATTTAATGAACAACCAGGATGAAGAAGGATGCTATCCAAAAAACAATTGCAATATCAAAGACACCGCATTTGCATTATTGGCTTTAAAAGAATTTAACAAAGAGACATTAAAAACAAGAAATTATCTGCTCGATGCCCAGAACAACTTCAACATTGGGAAATGGACATTAAGCCTTTATTCAGGAAATTCGCAATGTGCAGTTAACAATAAAGATTATCATGTAACTGGTAAGCAGACAATTGATATTGAATCTCCAGATATGGCCATCAGCTGCCAGCAGAGCACAAAAGTCATTTTAAGACATTCATTTCTCGGAAATGAGAGAATAACTTATAATGCAGAAATAAAAAACATTAGCATAATGATAGACAATACTGGATGCTTCGGCAAAGAATACAGATCATCTTGCGATTACGAAGCAACAGGCATCTCAACCTATGTCTTACAGAAGATTGGCCAGGAAGTAAGAACAGACTGGTTTGAAAAGAATCCATCTGATAAAAAAACAATTGATCAGGCCTTGTTGTATTTAATAAAAAATAACCCTTATGCTAAAGACTGGTTATTAGCCAATGTGATAACAGACTCAAATGCCTGGCCATATGAAACATCTTCAGGCCAGAAAAACATTGATGTCTATTCGTCAATATTCGCGACATTATCTTTGAAAGATACAGAACAGTATAAGAAATCACTGGATTTTTTAGAGAGACAGACAACAAAAGATCCTTTGACATCGTCGCTGATATTATATTTCTTTCTGAATGCAGAGAGGAAAAATCCAGTAATATCAATATTTCCCGGAGTAGTGTATAAAAAAGATTCATTTAAGCTGATAATGAAGAGCCGGGATGACCTTCCTGTTGCAGTCGATGTTGTTGCGCCAAATTTTACAGATATGCCTCAAAGATTCACGCTGACAGACATAAATATCTTTGAAATTGCAATACCAAAACATCAGGGAGATTTTAATATAGAAATAAGATACAGCAACCACTCATATGTAATACCTGTTATAACATCCAACACAGTAAACATGACAAACATGACCGAGCAGAGTAATAAGAGCAATAAAACACAGTACAATATAATAACTCCATTGCTCCAGCCGCCAAAAAACTCCATAGCTATATTAAGCAAAAGGAAATATATAGATGATATATTCTTAAAGAAAGATCAGGCTATAAAGGAATTTAATCTAACAAACACATGGGATTATCAATTAAACAACATTACATTTATGCTAACAGGAAACCTAAATGAAGTAATAGAACTCGAGAAAGACAGGTTTACTTCAATAAGTAAGGATGAGATAAAGCATCAGAGATTGATAATAAATAAAAACAAGAACATTACAGGGATATATGATGGAGAACTAATAATCATGTCTGATGAGTTCACTGAAACAAAACTGCCGATAAAAATGACATTCACTGAAGATCAAGATTTGTATGACAGGCAAAAGACAGCAGGGTCAGAAAAAAATAATATCGTAGAGCAAGATACAAACAAAGAAAATTTTACAGGCAGTTCATCTCCAGGCATAACAAAAAGCAAAAAGACATATCTTATATGGTTGATTCCTTTTATAATTTTGCTGGCAATAGCATTAGCAGTATTCTTTCTCGCAAAAGGCCCGAAAAACAATAATCTAGACAAATTTATCGAAGGCCTTAATAGGGAATAAGATGTTCAAGATTATACTACGGTTTGTGTTCATATTTGCTGTTATAATGTTGTTCATAGCACTTGCAATAGACAAGGCAAATAATAGGACCTTGGAAAAACCATTCAATGATGTTATTGACAAATTTGTATATGGGGCAAAGCCATATCCAAAAGACAGGATAAGCGAAGAGCAGATAAAAATATATCCTGATAAGGTTGTTATTCAAATAAAGGATGCCAAATACGCATCTTTTGCAGATACTCATTCAGAAGAGCCGTTTTTCGGTAAAGGGTCAAATGCAATTCAGATAACTCCTGTATCTGCTGAAGATATCCAGGTCGGAGATATAATATCCTACAGATCAACTCTGACAAATGAGATAATAATCCATAGGGTTATAAGTATTAAAAATGATGAAAAAGGTTTATACTATACTGTAAAAGGTGACAACAACAATGAACCTGATCCTGAAAAAGTTAGATTCAGCCGGGTAAGGAGCGTATTGGTAGGAGTAATATACTAAAATGAAATCATCAACATGGGCACTTGCAGTAATAGTATTGTTGGTTGCAACATCTTTGATTTTGATCAAAAATAGGAATGAAACAAGGGCTGTCGGTGCAGAATTGCAAGACACAATAGATATAGAATTTAACAAAACAGACTTAAAGGTTTGTTGCCAGTACAATGAAGGCAATGAGATTAAAACATGCAGAATACTAAAGAAGTATGACTGCTCAATATGCCTGGAAAAGTGTAGCTAACTTATTTTTTTGGAATATATGCAATTTTGACATCCTTAACACCAGGATTAATACAATAATATTTTCCAATGTCATTAGGATTCTCCTGAAAATCCTTGTTGAAGAACCCGATTTTTAACCCTAAGACAATGCCCGAATATACTGATCTGTCGCTGTCAGCTATCCTGTAGATATTATATCTTTTCAAGCCGACTTCGTTGTCAACCCAGATAGTATTCTTATATACATTAAATAAAAAATCCTGTTTCATGTTCAGGTTTTCTATACCGACATTATTCAATACAAGAAATTCTCTAAATTCGTCAAGATTAATCGCTCTCAGAAGTATCATCTTGAGTTTCGGTCTCTCCAGTTTTACCTTCATCCTCAATCTTTTTCTTCATTCTGATGTTGCTTGCCCTTAAGCTTCTTATAACAGTTTCATATTGGTGCAGTTTTCCAATTAAATCATTTATTACATCAGCAAATTTGAAGTTTTCAATGTTGACATTTTTTGGTTCTAGGATCTCAACAGAGCTTGGCAGATAATCTATGCAAAATCCTATAACCTTGTCAACACCATCAAAGTAAATCTCGACTTCAGAGAAAGTGCTCCATACCTTGTCTATCTGATTAGCTTCAAAGATGTCATATTTATCCAGATTGAAGTTTTCCTTGATATTCTCCATTAATTTTTTCATTGTCGCTTCAATATGTTCTTTAGGAAAGCCAGCTATCTCAATCACAGCCCTAATCAGTATCTTTTGTACTTTACCTTCATCAGCCACAATAGTTTCAGAAGAGAATCTATTATAAATCTTTCTTTGTGCAGAAAGTAAAATCCTAAATGTTATTTTTTATACATAATTTCATTAATAACAATTAAATCGCTAACATTTAAAGAAAATAAAATAATAAAAAAATAATATAATGCCGATTTAAACATTAAAATAATATAATTTTGTAGAATAAAAGATTTTCTAAATTAAAGATTATACCTTAAAAATAAACTTAGTCCATCATATTTTAAAACATTATGGTTTTGAATTCCATGATCAATCAAAGCTTCAAGATGTATTTTAGGTGAAAATGTATATCTTAGAACAGATCTAGAATTTAATAAAAAATCTCCATTTGCTTTAACTAAATCTGTAAGTCCGGTTGCAAATCTTATTCGCTCATTAATTTTACCACCAAATATAAAACCAAAATAAAACTCATTCGGAGGATTAATATCTTTGTTATTTACACCTGTAAGATTATATTCCACAGTTGTATCAATTTCAAATCCTTTATCATTAGTCAAAAATGTATGAACAACTCCAATTTTTTTATCATATCTACCATTGCCTAGAGCAGGTCTTTCATTAGAATCTCCAGTAGGAAAGGTTAAGGCAAAATAAGATAATATATGTAAGTTATTTATTCTTCCTCCAGGACCAACACCAACAGTTATGTCACCGAAACCATTGCTTGACTCTTGATCATTTATAACGGACTTATACGGTACATTAATAAAAACCCATTTGCCTAATCTATCTCCTTCCCAGTATTTTCCTATTATATTATTAGTTAAAGTTGTAATACCTTTCTCATTTCTTGTATAAGTAAATCTGGTATCTAGCTGAAATTTTGATTTCTTAGGTATAGGTCCTTTTAATATATCATCAGCATGTAAGATAGTTGGAACTGTAAAAGTTAAGACAAAACTTAAAATATAAGTACTGATTTTTTTTACAAGGTTATAATTCATAATCATTAAACACGCTTCTGGCTAGAACGTTCAGTTTCTAGATATCCATTTAACACAGAGATTGCTTCATCAATGGTAGATAAACCGTTTTGATGTTCTAATTCTAATCTAAACGTGTTAGCCGCCTCATTATTAAAATAAGCTAAGTTAGAGAATTCTTGTTTAATAGAGTGATATTCTTGATATGCATGTAACAATTGATATTTATAGGCTTCAGCTTTATGCATAAACTTTTCTGGGCTTCCGTAATCTCCGGAGAGTAACACTGCACCAATAGGGTTAAATTGTTTTTCTCTTGCTTTTATTAAAAATCCTGTACTTTTTTCTGTTACAGTTTTATAGAAACTCTCTATCCAACCTATTCTTATTCCAGCCTCAAAAATTGAATTATTATCCATAACCACTTTAGAATAGTTAATATATATAAAGTATTGTGGTATTGCAAGAACACCATATTTATAAACATATCCTCTTTGTTATCTTGATGCAGCTGGAATTACTTAGAAAGATTGGCTTATCAGAAGGAGAAGTAAAAATATACACAGCCTTGTTAGATTTGGGATTATCACCAATAAATAAGATACATGAAAGAACAGGCATTGAAAGAAGAAATATTTATGATATTCTAAATAAATTAATTGAAAGAGGTCTAATAACTTATATAACTGAAAATAAAAAGAGATCTTTTCAAATAACACATCCAAGAAAAATTATAGGATATATTGAAGAAAAGAAGTATAACTTAGAAAAAACAAAAAAAGAACTTGAGAAAATTATCCCAGAAATCACAAAAAGGTTTAAATTTAAAAAATCACTACTTAATGCAGAGGTGTATAGGAACATTGAAGGAATAAAAGCCATATGGGAAGACACGTTAAATTATAAAGAAGCTTATTGGATTGGTTCTGGGAGATATGTTCCAAAAAGATTTCCTTATTTTTTTAATAATTGGAATAGAAGAAGAATAAAATTAAAAGTAAAATGGTTTAATATACTCAGATATGAATTAAAAAAAGAAACAAAACCAATGCAACTTGAACAAGTAAAATTCTTGCCTAAAGAATTCAGTGGTAATCCAACTGTAATATGTATTTATGGAGATAAAGTTGTAAACTTCTTATATGGAAAGGACTTATTCGGGTTTCTTATCGAAAGTAAAGAACTTGCAGAAAATTATAAATTATATCATAAATATTTATGGAATAATGTAGCAACAGATTAATCTCTTATTAATTCACCAAAATTTAACCCCTTCCTCTTAGCCAAATCAACATCAACAACGAAATTATTTCCAGTACTGCTTTTATCCAAATCTTCAAGACTTAAAAAATACCATCCTTCTCTGTCAAACCTAACACCTAACCATGATTCAGCGCCAAATTTTTTAGAAAACTCCTTTAACTCATTAATTTGTTCTTTTGTGATATATCTTTTATCTTTTCCAGATTTACACTCAATAGCCAAAACCCTTCCATTAACACCAGCAAGAACATCAGAAGCCAGTAATGGTGTACTGCCCGATCCGGCAATCCTCACAGCTATATGGGATTGATCGAAAAACATGTGCACAAGTTCTCTTTCAACACGACTACCTTTACTTTTTGACATAAAAAATAAAAAGAAATAAGTTAAATAAATACTTATCTATAATTATATATCTCTGGATTGAACAGTTCTTCTTCCGTTCTCTTTTGCTCTGTCACATGCCCTTTTTACAAGCCTTTCAACCTCTTTGCTTAGAGCTTCTGCAAAATCTCCAGCAACATTCATGTCTTTAGCAACATCTTTCAGCTTGCTTCTTACAACAAGTAGTTCAGCCATTTTTAATCCTCCATTTCTGCTTTTTTATCTAAAATACGCTTATTAGCCTTATCTTCTACAAATAGCGAGCTTTACCAATATATAAATCTTTGCACATAACCTTTAAGAATATGACAGCAATTTAAGAGGCGCATTATTATTCGTTAAAATTCTCTTTTAGAACTTCTCTAAATTGCATAAGTTGTCTGACTTCAAAGAAGCAACTAAGGGTAGATTTTGTCCACTAGATTTTGATAATCTATAAGGTTATTGTTAATAATCTTGGTTATTCTTCCCGGAAGCAAAATTATTTTTCCCACTTCATTCCCATTCAAAACCCTAGCTACTAATCTGTCACCAACTTGAACATCTGGTTTTGCTATTTGTTCTAAATCAACATCATGATTAATATTTCCGGGCTTAACAAAAACCGGGTGAAAAGTATGTCCTTCATAATCATCTGTTTCTTGGGCAATTTCATAATCTATATTTGGTGTTACTCCTCCGATAATTTCATGTCTAATTCCATTTAGTTCAGTTATTTGAACAGTTTTATATTTTATTCCTATTTCAGTATCGCCTATCTTATATGTTACATCAGTCATTTTTGTCTCCATTATTTATTCTAACAAAATTATAACCTCCAAAAATTTATAAGTTTTGTTATGAATTGAACGAATTTCAGACGAATAATCTTTGTAACATCAGAACATACCTGTTCATAATTCAGATGATGATATGTTTTGTCATTTCCATTGTATACTCTCCATCAATGCAACTTACTAATGCTTATTATCTCAAACAATTTAGAGAAAACTAATTCAGCATGTCAAAAGTATCAGGTATCAAATACAATCTTTCTTTTCTCATTTTCTCATAATAATAAATAAAGTAATAGGATGTTTTTTCTTTTTGTCTACATTAAAGCTTGTTTCTATTATATCTAAAATTCTAAATTTCCTGCTGAAATAGAACTCAATTTCTGATGGCCTAAACCTGCTTGGCCCATAATCTTTTTCTTTATAACTGAAGCATTTCAGAAGCAAATATCCTTTTTTGTTCAGCAAAGAATAAACATTCTTGATGTATCTCTCTCTTTCATTGGGATTTAGAACATGAAAGCATCCTCTGTCAAATATGTAATCAAATTTTTTCTTGATTTTTATGTTAATGACATTGTCAATTCTGAAATCCACGATAACTTTGTTTTTTTTAGCTAATTTCCTTGCTTTCTCAATAGCATTTCTTGATATGTCTATTGCTGTAACCTTGAAGCCCAGTTTTGATAATTCAACAGCCTGGGTTCCAGGACTTTCTCCCAGATTCAGAATGCTTGATTTTTCAGCATTATACTTTAATATAAATTCCTGTAAGTCAAAATCCAGTTTCGGATTGAACCAAGGAAGTTTTTTTATATCCTGTTTTTTGTACAATTCATCCCATGATGATGCATCTTTCATTTTGTTCATTGTCCTTTTAATAATAAAGTAGGCTTGCAAGGAAGTGGGTATAAAGATATGTTATTTGTTATCTTGATCCTTTCTCCCTTCTGTAATCCTATAAGCGCCAATACCAATGGTTACAGCTGCTCTATTCCTAGCCTGACTGGGTTTCCAAAAATACCAGCCAAATAGGGCAGAAGATCTTTGTCTGGATCAAGGCAGATAACATACCAATATACCGCCTCCCAAGCTTCAGTTCCGTCATGAGGCCCGTTTACGGCAACAGGAATAGGGCCAAATTCCCAACCTAGCCTACCACTATTATATGGAATACTAAACTTTTAAATATTTTGTATTTTTAGTATTTTTATGATAAAAGCCATAATCTTTGATATTGGCGGGGTTCTTTTCAATGAATCTATATCACTGCAATATGAAGAGATAGCAAAAAGATTCAACATAAACCCTAAACTGTTTATTGCTGCAAAAGACAAGCATATGAACCGGGCCAAGATCGGAGAAATCACAGAAGATGAATTCATAAAAAGAATTGCAGATGAGCTAAGCATCAATAAGAATATGCTAGCAAGATACTGGAAAGAGATATACATGCAAAAAACAATAAACAATGATATAGTGATGTTAATCAAAAGATTGAAGCAGATGAAATATTCACTTATAGTCCTGTCAAATGCAAATCCAGTGCATGCTGAAATTAATTACAAGAGAGGCCTTTATTCTATTTTTGATAAGGTATACCTATCTAATGAAATCAAGATGGCCAAGCCAGACAAAAAAATCTATGATTATGTTCTGAAAAAATCAAAGCTAAAACCAGAAGAATGTATTTTCATTGATGACAGGGAAGAAAATGTCTTAGTGGCCAATGAGCTCGGCATTAAAGGTATTGTTTTTACAGGATACAAGGAACTAATTTATGAGCTAAATAAATATCTACTCTAAAATAGTAAAAATAGAAAGTTTTATAAATAAGCAAATATCTAATATTATAACAAGATTTAGAAAATAAAGAAGATCAAAAATGTCAAACGAAATAATAAAAGTTCCTGTAACAAGGTATTTAGAAGGAAAAGAATTTTTCTGATAAAGGTTCAAGAATATGGCAAACCTGGTTTACATCTCCAAGCATTAGAGCAACTGGAATAACAAGGCAAGGAAATCCTGTTGTTGTTTATGGTCATGTTGATAATTATTTTTCTGATCATGGAAATATAAGGAAAACTATTGAAGAAAACAGATTAGTAAATTATGCTGGGATAATACCACAGGAAGAATTTCAAAGATTAGTTGATCTTGAAGGGATTAAAGATCAACAAGGAAATAAATTAGTTTTTGTAGTAGATTATGAAGAATTAAAGAACTCTAAATCTGGAATAATTCCTGTCAAAAGAGCTCTAAAACATCCACAAACAATACCTTTTTTAGGTGGAGAAGAAAGAGCTCAAAGATATTTGGAAAGACATGAAGAAGTTTATGGTGATCAAATAGGAATTTGGCATTCTGATGATTTACGTGAACAGCCATTAGGACGCCTAGTGTACCTCATCTACGATATTAATGGCCTTGATGGCATCAACTGCATCAACAATAATGGGCGTTTCGTCGGGGTACGCGATGACGTCCCGCAAAAAATTTTACACCCCTGCTTAGAGCAAATATTAAAGATTTCAGAGGATTTTGTTCCTCAGATAGCAAGAGAAGAATACGAAGCAAGATTAAGATCATTACACCAATAATCTTTTATATCAATTATTTCTTTTTTATTTTACCTTGACATTATTCAATTAGCAAAGTTGGAGTATTGTCTGGGTTACATGCTCTTTTGCTATGACCATTTTAATTGATGGTTGTGAAATACAGTTATAACATCTAGTAAGAAATGAAAGATAAAGTAGCAGTGCTTTTTAAAGTGAAAGAGCTACTCGGTGGCGCCTGCTGTATCTTGGCAACAACTACAACAATGGTCTTAATGACAACAACAATCTCAACAACAATGGGCGTTTCGTTGGAATAATCCAGGTAAATGTCAAGCCAATATTAATGAAGACCTATAAAAATTTATGGAATGATCTATGTAATTATGAAAACTTAGAGCTAGCTTTTAAAAAAGCAAGAAAACATAAAACTCTAAAATATTATGTTCTTGAATTTGAGAATAATTTAGAAGATAATTTGCTGCAATTAAGATATGAATTATTATTTTATACTTACAAGCCAAATCCATTAAAAACATTTATTATTAAAGATCCAAAAACTAGAAAGATAAGCAAATCAAAATTTAGAGATCGGGTAGTTCATCATGCTTTAGTTAATATCCTAGAACCAATACTTGATAAAACTTTTATTTATGATTCTTATGCTAATAGAAAAGATAAAGGAACATTAAAAGCTTTAAAAAGATTTGATTGTTTTAAAAGAAAAATAAGTCATAATAATACTAAGAAGGTATATGTACTGAAACCAGATATTAAACATTACTTTGAAACTGTTAATCATGAAGTTTTATTGAATCTTATTAAAAGAAAGATAAAAGATAACAGAGTAATATGGTTAATAAAAATAATTTTAGAAAACTATTATTTTAAAGAAAAAAATAAAGGTATGCCTCTAGGGAATTTAACTTCTCAGTTCTTTGCTAACATTTATTTAAATGAACTCAATCGGTTTGTTAAACACGAATTAAGAGCAAAATATTATATAAGATATGTTGATGATTTTGTGATATTGGATTATAGTAAATTAATTCTATTTGATTATAAAAATAAAATCAATGAATTATTAAAAGCAATAAAATTAGAGTTACATCCTGATAAATCTAAGATTATCCTTTTAAATAAAGGAGTAGGTCTACCGGGTTTTAGAGTTTTTTATTATCATAAATTGTTGAAGAAAAGCAATATAAATAAAATGCAAAGACAACTTTTAATATTTAAAAAGAAATTTGATAATAATGGAATTGATTATGATAAAATTTATTCTAGCGTTGAAGGATGGTTAGGATATGCAAAATACAGTAATACATATAGATTAAGAAGAAAATTTTCTAAAGAATTTAAAGAAATGTTCCCAAGTGAGATATCTAATATTGAAATAAACAAGTATATAAAAATTTATAAAAGCCTAAAAATTAGCTTCTTCTAAAACTTTTTTCATGTCATTGGCAAATCTTGCAGCCTCTGCTCCATCCAGAATCCTATGGTCAAATGACAGTGAAAAAGGTAATACTTTTCTAATCTCGATCTTTCCATTTACAACAACAGGCTTATCATAAGCTCTTCCTAATCCCAAGATAGCAGATTCAGGGAAGTTTATTATTGGGGTGGCATATAATCCTCCAATAGAACCTATGTTGGTTATTGTGAATGTCCCTCCCTTTAGGTCAAATAAATCTATCTTTCTCGTTCTGGCTTGTTCACTTAGGTTTCCGATTTCTTTTGCAATGTCAAATACATTTTTCTGGTCAGCTCCTTTCATCACAGGTACAATCAACCCATCTTCTGTGTCAACAGCAAACCCAATGTTATAATACTTCTTCAGCAGAATGTCATTGTTCTCTTCATCAATTGAAGCATTCAGGTAAGGATGCTTCTTCAGAGCATCAACACAGGCTTTCATGACATATGGCAGAAATGTCAGTTTGGTTCCTTTTTTCTCAGCATTTATTTTTTCTCTTTCTCTTATATTATCTAGGTTGCTGATATCAGCCTCATCAATATGTGTGACATGGACAGCCTTATTCTCAGATTCAATCATGTGTTTTGCTGTTATCTTTCTTATACCTTTTAACAGAACCCTGTCTATATATCCAAACATGTCGTATTTTCTGACTGGTTTGACTTCATTTGTCTTCTCTTTGTTTGTATCAGGTTCAGCATTTTGGTCATCTGGGATATTTCTTTCAATGGAACCTTGCAAGTTTCCTGGCTGGACAGCATTCTTGACATCATCTTCAGTTATCAGTCCGTTGTTTCCAGTTCCCTTTATTTTTGAGATATCAACATTTAATGCCTGGGCTAATTTTCTGACAAACAATGTCACTCTAATTTTAGGTGTTTCAATATCAACCCTAGAGCTTATACTAGAATGAGTTTTCCCATTGTCTTCTTCTAATTCTCCAACAACACCTACAGATTTTTTAATTTTTTGGGCTTTTGCTGTTGTCTTTATCTCTTTAATGTCTTTAGCATTGTTCTTTTGCTGTTCCTTGACAAATTCATTGCTTTCATCAGTCTCTTTTTTTCCAGCATTTGCAGCAGACCCATCATCTATTATTATCAAAACCTCTCCAACTTTTATGGTTTCTCCTTCCTTGAATCTAATTTTTAAGACCTTGCCTGCAACAGGACTTGGAATTTCAGCAACAGCCTTGTCTGTTTCAATCTCAGCAATTACCTGGTCTTTTTTTATGTTAGAGCCTTCTTTAACCCTCCATTTGACTATACTACCTTCTGTAATTCCTTCTCCAACATCTGGAAATCTGAATTCATAAGCCATTTTTTAGATTTATAACTCGAATTTTTATTTTAATTATCTTTCGCTTATTTATATCTACTATAAAATAGTTAAAATAGAAAGCTTTATATATAATTTATTACCATAATAAAGTGGTAATTTATACATAAAATTGAATAAGAAAATGTTAAAAACTTTTACAATAACAAAGAAAATAGCAAAACATGGAAGTCAGTCTGTAATAGTAATTCCTAGTTTTCTTAATGAAGAATTAAAGCCAAAAACTATTGTGGAGGTTAAGATTAATGTTGTTAAAGAGGCAGAAAATGAGAAATAAAATAGATAAATTATCAGAACAAGGGAGTTATAGAAATTCAAGAACAGTAGATATAGGCGGAATTCCATATTCAATGAGAGATATCCTTATTACAGCTCCTTTAACATCTGGATTAAATGTTTATTTAGTTGGTGCAACAGGAGAAGGTAAAACCCAATTAGCTAATGATTTAGCTGGTTATTTTGGGGATAGTTATTGTTATAATGAAGGCAGGCCTGATTTTGAGCCTTCTGAAATACTTAAGCAATTAAATTTAGGTAATATAGGAAAAGTAGCATCAACAAGAGATTTAGTTGAATTAACTGAAAATGTAAGAAAAAATCTTTATTATGTAGATGAATTAAACAGATGCCCGCCAATTGTGATGAATTATTTCTTCAATTTCTTTGATGGAAAATTAGTTCATAATGGTGAGGTTTTTAGATTAGGAAAAAATGATTATGTAGTTGGTTATGCATCCGGTAATATTGGAGATGGTGCTTATGTTGGAATTTCAGATACAGACAGGGCATTAAAAGACAGAATGCACATTATTATTAAATTAGACGATCCTGATTACATAACTACAGAAGAAGATGATGTTCATATATTTGGCAGTAAAAAAGATCCGAGAGCTACATTACCAGACAAAAGCAAAGATTCTTTAGATGATATTCTAGTATTACATCAAGCATTTAAAGATAGGGAATTACCTTCTATTTTACCTGTTTTAGGTGTTTATTTTCATAAGGGTTTAGATTATTTAGAAAATACAAGAAGACACAGTAAAAGAGCCATTGATCAATTATGGCCTAATGTCAATGAAATAAGACAAGATACAGATGAATCAAAGATAATGCCTTTATCAAAGAGAGCAGTTTTAGCTTCTATTGGCTTATCTCAAGCATTAGAAATAATAGCAGAAGAGAGAGGTTATGAAAATATAGATACAACATCAATGTTTTTAGATGCATTAAGATTTACAGTTCCTTATTCAGGCGTATTAGCAAAACAATATATTCATAGTGAAAAAGATGGAGATGTCTATGCTGCATTTGATGATGTAATGCAGGCAATAAGAAGAGATATAAATGATAAAAAGAAAGAGATAGAAACAGCTA
>JAGVYY010000015.1:12435-12954 GCA_018303005.1 Candidatus Woesearchaeota archaeon | reverse complement strand
AATTAATGGGTAATCGGGTAATTTCATTATTAAGTTCAAGAGGATGTAAACATCATTGTGCGCATTGCAATAGCGTAGTTATGGGTGGTGGAAATAAGATAGTAAGATATAGAAGCCCAGATAATATTATTGAAGAAATAAGAACAATGCGAGATTCATCTGAATATTACAGATTTAATGATGACCATTTTACAGGAAATCCTAATCTTGAAGAGCTATTAATGAAAATGAAAGATCTTGACATCACTTTCCGTATTTTTGCCAGAATAGAGGATTTAAATGATAGAAATTCCAGATTACTAAAAGAAGCCGGATGTATCCATGTGTCTGTTGGCTTAGAGTCATTGTATCCTCCCAACTTAAAGATAATTGGTAAGAAATCACAAGTGGGTCATGAAGATAATGTGCGAATAGCTAAATCAAATGGACTGGTTGTCAGATCCTCTTTTATGGTGGGATTGCCTTTTGACACAGACGAAACACTTGAGCAATCTTTTACAAGGGCTGCACAACTAGAGG
>JAGVYY010000015.1:0-12427 GCA_018303005.1 Candidatus Woesearchaeota archaeon | reverse complement strand
CAACTAGAGGTAGATGAATTTGCAGTATATCCTTTGATTCCGTATCCAGGAACTGCTATTGCAAAATTTCCTGAAAAATTCGGTTACACTATAGTGCATGATGACTTTACTGATTATGTACAGATAGGGAGAGATGGAAGAACCTCTTTTGCTTTAAGGCATAAAAATTTCAGTCCGGAGGATGTTCAAAGATGGTTAGCAATGGCAACAGAAATACTTAAAATAGGTGGAGCAAAACATATGAGTGAGAGCAAGGTAGCAAAATAAATGGAACAGGTATTTACAGACAGAAAAGGGAATAAGGTAATAAAACCAAAAAGCAGAGAGGTTTTAAATAGGATATCTGCTTATGGCATAGCTCGACAAGGAAATAAAATTTTGTTAGTTAACCCTACATGGAAAAAAGAGTTCGAGTTGCCTGGCGGTGCAGTAGAAAATGAAAAAATAACAGATGGATTAAAAAGAGAGTTTTTGGAAGAAACAGGATACACCATAGAAATAATCAGTGATTCTCCAATTAATACCAGATTCACTCTGTTCTACGCAGATGATATTGACACTTTCTTTATTTCAAAATTATTATTTTTTTCAGTTAAAGTAGCAGGTGAAAATGAATCATCATTAGTAAATAAAAAGGAGATTAATCAGAGCAGATGGTATGATTTAGAAAAATTAAATGAAAATAATACACAAATCAATACATTACATCTTGATGTTATAATGATGATGGAAAAGTGAGATGACTTTGGGCAAATATTTTCAAAATAACGGAGAAGGTAGCACCAAAGTAAATTGTGTTGTTTGTGATAGTAATAGATATACTCCATTATTTCATATACCTCCAAGAAGGATAGTGACGTGTTCTAATTGCGATCATGAATATGTCAATCCAATATTTAGCCCAAAAGATATCCCTGAATGTATTTTCCACTCAACAGATGAATCATCAATTGGAACACAAATAGACATTACTTATCTTGCGAAGATATTCCATAAGTATGATATTAAAGAAAGAAAGTTGCTGGATTTAGGTTGTGGTCTGGGAAGATTAGAAAGTGGATTGATTGGATTAGGATGGGCACCACAAAGTGTTTATTTAATGGATAATTCAGAAAGAAATGTGAAAGTTGCAAGGAAAAAATATCCTTTGTCTACTGTTATTTGCGGTGATGCACAAGAAAGAATAGGATTTAACGATTATTTTGATTGTATTCTTATGGTAGAATTCTTAGAACATTTATCTAATCCTAAAGAAGCTTTAAAAAACGCCCTGACTGCATTAAAAAATGATGGCATATTAATTATAAGGGGCTTACCAAATAATGATTCTCTTGAAGCATTTATTGGCAGGGAAAGATGGAAAATGAGGCAGTTTATACATCACTATCATTTTTTTAATCACAGTACATTTTCAACTTTTGTTAAGGATTTTGCAGATGTCAGTGTCTTAGAGTTCGGCACTTTTTTACAAGAAGGATATCATTTTTATGATGTTGCAAGGATAGCAAGAAACATAGGAGTTGTCAAAGAATCAAGAGGCGACGAACATACTACTTATGATGACAACGTAATTATGACTGCTGAGCTTACTAACTTAGTTTTAGCGAAAATAGAATCTGTTGATTTTGAAGATTACAAACACAGAGATAAACTTCCCAAAAGACAGCTAACCTTACAATTATCTACAGAGGATATAAAAAATTTTTTTAATACAATATCATTAAACCAATTTTTATCACCTGATTTTTCAGTTGTTATGAGAAAAAAACAGATAAAATGACATTTGGGGATTCATTTGAAGATATTGAATTAAGCCCTTACAAATGGGTAACGCACATGGATAAGTTAGAAGCCATTGCAAGAGGAGAAGATATCTCTCCAGTAACTGTTGAGCTTGATTTAGTTAGTTATTGTAATCATAACTGCGGATGGTGTGTTGATCCTAAACATATGAATCACTCGCTTGAGAGAATATTTGTTTCACAATTGCTTGATGAACTAAAAGAGTTAGGTATTGAAGGTATAGTCTTTAAAGGTGGAGGAGAAGGAACTCTTCATCAATCATACGCTGAAATTTTGGAAGAGACAAGAGGATTAGGATTTGAGGTTGGAATAGTAACAAATGGGAGCAAACTTCTTGAATTATATGATCAAATAACAAGAAATGCCAGTTATGTGAGGATAAGTATTGATGGTCCCACTCCGGAATCTCATCAAAGTATTCATAGGAGCAATGATTTTGATAATATTGTAGCAGGAATTAAAGAAATAATCCAGCTGAGGGAATGCCTGGGACAAAGACACCCGATAGTCGGGCTTTCCTTTGCAATGGATTACTCATTAATAGATTTCATCGGGGAAGCAATTAAGTTAGGAAATAATCTTGGGGCAAATTATGTATTTTTTAGACCGCCATTTTTTGAAGAGGTTGGAAGACAAAACACCATAACTGTAGATCAAAAAAGAGAACTTTTGGCAGCATTTGAAAGAGGAAAGAAAGATTATAATGGAAAAATGAAAGTTTTTATAGATTATTGGATATCTGATAGCGAAGCAGAATATTTCTCTTCCAGAGGAGACTCCCCAAGAAGGGGAAAATACATGCAGAAAGGAGCAAATGGAATTGAGCATATTACCGGAAGATGCCTGGCTTCTCCTTTATTAGCTGTTGTAGCAGCAGACAGGAATGTTTATCCATGCTGTAACCTTAGGTTTATTGAAGAATGGAGCATAGGCAAATTGGATTATGGAAGTGGAGATACTTTTGAAAGATTATGGCATGGTGAAAAAAGAAAAAAAATAATTGACAGGATTTATAGGATTGAATGCATTGGATTTTGTACTCATCCTATGAGTAAATATAACGAAGTTATTGAATATCTAAAAACACCCCGGCATCACAGAGGATTCGTATGAAAAATAGAAGATTAATCTTAAAAAAAGAATCATTTGGTGGTCTTTTTGTAGATACATCAGCAGGAAGAGGGCGATTTCTCAAGCCAGAGGAATATGAAATAAAGAAACAGGAGTTATCAGGATTGGAAGACAGAGCTGCTAAAGTTCAGATTGTTGATGTAACCGAAAGAGAGTATCCACTTTTGACGAATTCCACTTCAAGCCCAAATAGCATTTTTTGGGAATTAACAAAGCATTGTAATGGAGCTTGTACAGATTGTTTTATGGACTCTAATTCACCCAGGTGGAATCAGGCAGAGCTATCATTCCCGGAAATTGAAAAAATTGTCAGGCAGTTTGCTGACTTAGGCGGTTACTCTATAAGGCTAACTGGAGGAGAACCTACACAAAGACAGGATTTTTTAGATATTGTTGATTTGCTCAATGAAGCAGGTATGGAAGTTGGCCTGAATACAAATGGTATGTTTGATGAAAAAAAACTTGAGCAGATTCATTCTAGAGGCATTAAAGACATAAGAATAAGTTTAGATGGACCTGAAGAAGTTAATGATAGAATAAGATGGTCAGGAAATTATAAGGGTGCTATTACAACTATTGAAAGAATCGCTGAGTATAACAAAACAGCATCAGATCCAACAAAACCAACAATAAATGTAGTGTTGATGAAGTCAACAATACCGTATATGGAACACATGATCAGGCTAGCAAATGGCTATGGCTTTAAAATAAGTTTTGGGCTAATGCGATTAAGCGGCAGGGCAAAATCAGATGAGATGCTTTCTCCTAAACAGGTTGTTCAAGCAGCATATGAAACACAAAGGATGAGAGATGAACTGGGATTACCACAAGGTACAATCAGAGTCAATTATGATATCTTTTGTGAAGGTACACAAGATGTAAAAGGGGAAAAAATATCCGGCTATGCTCCATTTCCTTTTGATAACTCTAAATGCCCATTAGGTATATCCGGGCTTAATATTGATGCTTATGCCAGAATTGCTTCCTGCGGTTATTTTGTTAATGCTGAAGAAATGATTGGTGAGGATATAAGAGAGAAAGATTTGCTTCATGTATGGCACAATTCACCGTTATTAAAAATGATTAGGAATTTAACAAGGGAAGGATGTCCAGATTGTGATCATTATAAGGTCAAGTGTAATGGAGGTTGTCCTGCAATGGCTTACTTTTTGGATGGAAATATTAATGGAAGAGATCCTTATTGCATAAGGGATATTAATGTTTCAAATATTGCCAAAGAAAAAAGCCTATGAATAAATAAAAATGGAAGCTAGAGAAATAATCAGAGATATTAAAAATTTAGATGTTTATTCACCTGAACAATTTGCAGAATATTTGGGTTATTTTAGGCAAAATGACGGCTTATTAAGATATTTACAACAAACTTCAAATGCTGATAATGAAATAGAAAGAAGAATACAATCGGGATCAGGAACTATTCCTATTGAGCCGGATTATAGATTATCTGAAAAAGTAACCCGAATCCACGCTTTAAATACCGAAAGAGAATCTGCTGTTTTAGGAATTGTTTCGGGTTGTTTTGATTTATTGCATCTTGGACATATCTGGGGAATGACTTATGCAAAACAATTTCTTAGTCAATATCCTAATCCCCTATTAGTTGCATTAACTTTATCAGATGCAAATATAAGAACAAAAAAAGGAAAAAGCAGGCCAGTCCTGAACATTAATGAAAGATTAGATATGATTTGTAATGTTGAATGTGTTGATTATGTGATCCCCCTTGAAGAACCAAATTGCCTTGTTGTTCTGGAAGAACTAAAACCAGACTATTTCTTTAAGGCAAATACTGACAGATCACAAGAAATTGTAAGGCAAGAGATGAAACTGGTTGAGTCATATAATGGGAAAATTGAGGTTTTTCCTCCTAGACCTGATGCAGAAATAAAATCTACTACAAAAATTATTGGATCTATTGTAGAAAGAATGATGAAAGAATGGTAAAATGAATATTGAGAATGTTATTAGATTTGCACAATCTCTGGAAGAATCAAGAGAATCTATAGATAGATTGTATGAGTTTTTACTTATCCATTTTGAGCTGGAAAGGCCAGAAGAAAGAGAGTTTCAAAAGAATGGTTTTTTGATTACATTTGATGGCCATGGTGGAGCAGGAAAAGATAAGCAAATAGGGCTTTTAGCAGAACATATGCAAGATAATCTATCATATGTAAACAGGGATATCGTCCAGCTAACTCAAAAGAGAGAAGATCCATTTAGGCAAGTTCCAAAATATCTTTGGGCACATCAGGAATTAAGATCAGATATGGATTGTTCATTATTATTTTTAACAGCTGGCAGAAGATATTTTACATATCAAAAACTTTTGCCTTTATTAGAAAATCCAGAAATAGTTGTATTGCAGAATAGAAGTTATCTTTCACATATAGCATATCACGCTCAAACTATAGATGAATTGCCTCAATTGTTATCTTTAGCAGATTTTGATCCGCAATCAGATTTGCCTTTTGTTTTACATTGTGATGTTGATTCTGCATTTGCACGTGTAATCAAAAGGTCACCTGAAAAAAATGGATTAATATATTTAAATGAAAAACCAGATTATACTGCAATAGTCAAGAGAAATTTTGAAGGCTTAGGAAAACTTATTGCTGGTTTAATTTTCATTGACACATCCGGTAAAATTGAACCTATATTAAAAGAGATAAAAGATAAGGTTGATCCTTATTTTAGAGGAAGAACTTAAATGAAAGCAGTCATATTTGCCGGCGGAAGAGGAAGCAGATTAGGTGAACTGACAAAATTTAGGCCTAAACCATTAGTTGAAGTTTCAGGTAGACCTATACTTGAACATCTAATAATAAATGCTGCAGAAGCAGGTATTAAAGAATATTTTGTAAATGTTGGATATTTGGACCCTATGATTCAAGAGTATTTTGGGAATGGTTCAGGATTTGATGTTAACATAGCTTATTTTGAATCTGTTGGTAAAGGGCCAGAACAATCACTATTCACTGCAAGAGAATATTTAGGAGAAGGAACATTCTGCTGTTTTTGTGGCGATAATATACTTCTTTCATCCCATATAGAAAAAATAATTGGATTTCATTCGCAAAATAATGCTGATGCAACCTTCACACTAGAGCAAGGAGAACCTAAAACATTTAAAAGAGTTAGAATAGAAGGAGATACTATAACAGGCTCAAGCACTAATGTAAATGATCCTGTGCTTGTTTATAATATGGCTATGCAAACAGCATTTCTTGATGTGCTTTATGAAACTGTAAAAGATAGAGAAGAAAAATCATTTGCATTTGCGATGGATGATTTAGCAGAGAGATATGATATTTATGCGTTAGATATACCTTTTATAAATATTAATAAACCTGATGATATTAAAAATGCTGAGAGAATGCTAATTGGAGCTGATAAAAATGGATAAAGACGTTGATTTCAGATTATTAGGATTTAAAAAAGAAGAAGAGTTTGGATTCCCAAACATAATAAACATAGAAGTTTACAGAGGGAATTGTTATTGTAGCTGTGTACATTGCCCTGTTGGGACTACAGAGCCCGGAGAGCGTAAGGAAAAGTTTGGAGAAAGAGGAATTGACTTAGAATTATATAAAAAAATTGTTGCAGAGGTATCCCGGCATACCCATTCAACTGTAAGGATACATTCTGTTGGTGAACCTCTTATTTGGAATGATTTAGTTGAAGCTTTAAAATTTACCCATGATAGTGCTGTAAAGTCATGGATTTTTACATGCGCAGCAACCAGTAATACTGATTTATTAGAAGCTATTTGCGATAATACTAAAATTGTTGAGGTTTCTGTTAATAGCACAACTCCGGAAGATTACAGAACAACAAAAGGTGTTGGTGCTTTTGAATTAGTTTCAGAAAATATAAAAAGAATGCATGAGTATATTAAAGATAGAAGTATTGCTACTCGACTCCTCGCTAGCAGAGTAGAATCTTTGGATAAGGCTGCTGATAACGAATTTATAAGATACTGGAAATCTTCTGGCCTGGTTGATGGCGCATTTGTAAGAAGTTATCATACCTATAATAAAATGATTCCTGAATTATCTCAGGGAAGACAGTATAAACATGAGGCATGTCTGGTGCATTGGGCCCGGTTTAATATAAGTGTTGATGGTTATGCTATTATCTGCTTTAATGAGCTTTTCAAACAAAATTTAGAACCTTCACTAATACTAGGTGATTTAAAAGAACAATCAATTGCTGAAATTTGGCAAGGGCCGAAATTAACAGCTCTCCGAGGAGCAGAATTAAGCGGTAATTATTCAGTTCTTCATTTTGGAAATGCTTTGCCATGCAAAGATTGCTATTCTTGTCAGCCATTGTCTGGAAACAGGCAAACAAGCGAGTATCAGATTAGACAATTAGAGAATAAAAATGCTTAAGCTATACAAAGAACATCCGGAATTTGATGAATTTACAAAGTTTGATACAGAAACAGGTAAACTTACAGCAATAACTGAAGAAGAATTCAATGGATTTCTTCCAGCAGATTTTGAAGCGAAAGCAGCAGATGAAGAACCAATCCAACGAGTTAAAACAGGAGATGCAACAATTTTTACAGGAGAAACTCCTGAAACACACACAAGATTTCCAAGAAGAATTTATTTTCAGATTACAAGATATTGTAATCTTGAATGTCCTGCCTGTTTCATAAAAGCAGGAAAAGATGGAGCTCACATTCCTACAGATGCAATAATGGATATAGCTGAGTTTATGGGACAGAAGGGATTAATTGAAGCCAGATTAACAGGCGGAGAGCCAACATTACATCCTGATTTTTTTGATATTTTGCATAAATTTCAGGAAGAAGGAATATATGTCTCAGTGGCTACTAATGGAGTTACGAGCCAAAAAACACTTGATGCATTGTGTGAAGAAAGCAATCTATGGGTTATTTGTTCTATTGATGGCAATAGAGAAACACATAACAGATACAGACCTGACACTTTTGATAGAATAATAAGAAACCTTAGATATTTAAAGTCAAAAAATCCTTCAGTAAGACTTAGGTTGACTACTATCCTTACCAGAGAAAATAAAGGACAGATGTATGAACTTTGTGAACTAACAAAGTCATTAGGTGCAGAGAGCATTACAGTAATACCATTACGCCCCCAAGTAAGGGATCCAGGAATAAAATATGATATGGTCACAGCAAAGGAATTTAGGGGAGTTATAGAAGATTTGGTTAGAGCTAAAGAAGAATTAGGAATAAGAGTAACAACAACTATAGAAACTGATTATAAAAAACAGATTTATGCTGATCCAGTTTTTAGAAAGAGATCATCCTGTGCAGCGGGCAGAGAAGGGACAAACCTTGATTATGATGCAGAAAAGCAAGATTTTCTTGTATATGGCTGCTCATATTCCCCGGCAGTTGACCTTAGAGCTAATCCTAAAGTAAGAAAACCTTTTTTAGCAGGAACATTTCCCATTCAAGATGTGTCCAGGTTTTTGGATATATGGAGAGATGATTCAGCATGGACCATTTTCAGGGATCTTTCTTTAAAATCAGAAGATTGTGCTGATTGTGGATATTTTACAAAACATCAATGTGTTGGATCCTGCCCCATACAAAATTTAAATTACGGTTCCCTTGATGTTAGTAGAGATATGTTAACTCAATTGATTGAACAGATACAGCATACAAGCGAATGGTATTGTTATAAGAAGATAGTTGGGTAAATTAACTTAAGCCTTACCATAGTTATTAAATCAAAAATTTTGGAGATGAACTATAGCCAAGGACGTAAGTATTTTACCATATCCTGCCTGATGTTATATTCCGGAAAGTTTTTCAGTTCTTTTTTCATGACTTCAAAGTTCTCATGTATTCTTTCCCCATTGACATCTCTTTTTGCCTGCGTTCAGCATAGATGGGCCAGGTATGACTGGTGGAGAACTTAATACTTTTATTAGTTTTAATTTATTAGCCTTTGCTTTATTATTCTCAGTTTTAATAGGAATGATATTTGGGGCAATACCTGCATACCGCGCTTCAAAACTTAGTCCTGTAGAAGCATTAAGATATGAATAATACAGAACATAACACTAGGGAAAAGGATTTTGCTCTTCAAATAGATAAACTTTGGATTAAAAACTAAAAACATTTATAAATATTACATAATAATGATTGAACATGGACATCTTTTCACATGGATTATGGAGTTATGTTATATTCAACAAAAAAGATAAATGGAAAGCAGTTTTGTCAGGAATACTACCTGATATAATATCTTTTGGTCCTTATTTTGTAATGTCGATATTTGCAGGATCTTTTACAAGAGGAAAGCCAGGCCTTGATTCTCTACCAAGCTATGTTTTTTCATTGTATAACATAACTCATAGCTTTATCACTTTTGTGCTTATCGCTTTATTACTATACATAATCACAAGGAAATTTTACTTATGGTTGTTAGCATGGCCTTTGCATGTTTTTATTGACATCTTTTCACATGATGCATCTTTTTTTCCCACTCCGTTTTTGTATCCTATCTCTAATTACAGGTTTAGCGGGTATAACTGGGCTCATCCGAAGTTTATAATAATAAACTACATATTATTAATAATAGCTTATGTTTATTTATCTGCAAACAAAAAAAGGAACAAAGATGACAAACCAGAAAGAGATAATAACCGTAATAAACTTAATAAAAAAAGAAATAAGAAAGTATAACAATAGCCTCATGGATAAGGTTTCTAAAGAGGATAAGAATCCTTTCAAGGTTTTGATTTCATGTTTGTTGAGTTTAAGAACAAGGGATGAAACAACCGACATTGTAGCTGAAAATTTATTTAAAAAAGCAAGTACAGCTAAAGAATTATCTGAAATAAACATAAAAAAATTAGAATCAATAATAAAGCCTGTCAATTATTACAAGACAAAAGCAAAAAGAATAAAAGATATATCAAATATAATATGGAAAAAGTATAACTCTAAAGTTCCAGACACCAGAAACGAGTTAATGAAACTAAAAGGTGTCGGTCCAAAGACAAGCGCTGTTGTATTGACTTATGGATTTGATAACGATGAGTATATAGCTACAGACACCCATATGCATAGAATACCAAACAGGCTTGGCTGGATAAAAACAAAGAAGCCTGAAGATACAGAAAAGGAATTAAAGAGGATTATTCCTAGAAGATACTGGATAGACCTAAATAATAATTTTGTTACATTCGGCAAAAAAGTATGTATGCCGGTAAGCCCTTTCTGCTCAAAGTGTCCTGTTTATAAATATTGTAGCAGGGTTAATATAAAAATAAGCAGATGAAAAACAAAATCAAGATTTTGCTCATATTATTGATAATTTTATCAGGTATTGATATATATTTGAAGTTTAATACAAAAGAAAAATATTATGTTGATTCTGATAATATTATCCATCATGAGAACAGACCAAAGATAGAGTTTACAAGGCAATTAGTAGAAGATAGAGAGAATTATACAAAAGAAAAGATAATATTCAATAGTAAAGAGACAAAAATATATGGATACCTGTTTTTGCCAAAATTAAAGGGAAAAGTTCCAGGGGTTATATTCCTGCCAGCTGCGCAAGCCACAAAAGAAGGTGCTGCAACAGAATCAAAAATATTTCTAAAGAACGGTTTTGCTGTTCTAACTATAGACCAAAGAGGTATTGGTGAAACAGATGGTTATGTTCCAGGTATTGAACAGGATTATAATAATTTTATTAATAACAGAGAAACTACGCAATCATTGATGGTGTATGATGCTTTAAGATTGTTTGACATATTCAATAGCATTGAAAATATAGACAAAAACAAGATTGTAATATCTGGAGAGAGCATGGGTGGAAGAACAGCTATTATTGCAGGTGGTATTGAAAAAAAGATTAAGGGTGTATTGATAATAAGCAGCTCTGGTTATGAATCGCCGAAAAAAAATAATGAGACAGCAAACAATTTTCTTGACAGCATAAATCCGAACAATTATATTTATAGGATAAGCCCAAGAAAACTAATTATGATACATTCTGAAAATGATACTGTTATTCCAATAAAAGATGCAGAATATACTTTTAGCTTGGCTAAAGAACCAAAAGAGTTTATCAAGATAAAAAATTGTAATCATGGATATTGCGATGAAATGAATTCAACAATAAATGAGTCCTTGAATAATCTAATAATTTAATTTTTTGATTGTAATACCTATAAATATCTTTCAATGTTTCTTATAGACTTCAATATCATAGTGGGTTTTTCTTTTCTCAGTGCTTTTCTGTTGAAATTGCCTGTCAAAACACCGATTGTCTTTATATGCGCCTTTTTACCAGCTCTTATATCATATATTGAATCACCTATTATATATTCTGCCTTATGATGCATCAGTTTTTCTGCCATTATGATTTCATCAGGCCATGGCTTGGAATGTTTCACATCATCATAACCTATGATAAGGTTGAAATATTCTTTTTTTATCTTTGCAGATTTCAATAAAAGTTCTATATGTGCATGGCTGCAATTGCTCAGAATAACAATGTTATACCTTTTCTTCAATCTTCTTATTGTGCTTATAACTCCTCTGATTTTTCTTGTGTATTTTGCTGTCTTGTACAGATAGTGATCATGCCATTTTAAGATTTCCTGGATTTTTTTTTCATTCTTGCTGCCTGACAGGATTGCGCAGACTTCTCTCTTCGGCCTACCGAATAATGCAGCTATTAATTTTAATGGTATCCTTTCATATCCTATTTTTATCAGAGACCTGTTATAAGCTTCTGCATGTGCCCTGTCTGAATGTATCAGTGTATTGTCCATGTCAAAGCACAGCAGTTTCATTTTTCCTGGTCTATCCTCTTTACAAAGCTGATGATCCAGATAAGAGTCAGCATGATAAATACAGTATACAATACTGAAGCAATTCTTCCAATCTTGTTGGCCTTAGCTTCCTCTATGTTTTCCAGTTCTATATTGTAATTCTCTCTTGTCTCATCATCAGGAAAATCTACAAGAACATGGCTGGTATACGGATAATTATAATCAATGCACATTTTTTCAGCATATGCTGTGTGTTTATATGTATGATAGAGCTCATGTCCGACTACTTCCCAGAAAAAAAATCCAGGGAGAATCATTATTGCTCCGACAATAGATATTAACAATGTTTCCAGCAACCTCTTTTTCTTCATTTTGTTCCAAATCTCTTTTTGCCTGTTAATCAGTATAACTCAAATGCTTTTTAAATTTTTATATTTTAACATTTTAATGATATCCATAATAATAACTGCCTGGGAGGACCCAAAAAGCACCAGTATGTGCATTTCTCTCTTTTTAAAAGAGAAAGTAAATGAAGGAATAGAAATCCTGGCTGCTTGTCCAGATGAGGAAACAAAAGATGCAATACTAGATTTCAGAGAGAGGTATCCTGGAATAGTGCATTATCATAAGCAGGAAAGAGAAATGCCGAAGAATGACCTGATGAATGACCTGATGAAAAAAA
>JAGVYY010000014.1 GCA_018303005.1 Candidatus Woesearchaeota archaeon | reverse complement strand
CTCTTCTGGGTCTTCTATCAACGAATCCGCTATTTCAGGTTCAAACTTCAGTAGATCGGAGAAATCTATAACTAATGTTGATATTCCTTTGTTTGCCAGGTTATGGGCTTTTTCTTCATAATACCCCTGAATAAATTCTTTTAACTTATCTATTTGCTCTTGTGTTTCCATTTTTTTAATATTACCAAAAACCAACAGGTATTTCTATTTAAAGAATTTTGTTATATAAACGATTTTGTTGTAGAAAATAGATAATATAAAACAAGTTTTTACCAAATTAATTTAATAACATTGATATCTTATTATAACAAGGATACTGCTGGAGTTAATTCCAAACAGCCCGAGTATCTTATGACCTTATCTTAATCTTTTATTTTAATCTCTTCAAGTTGACAACTAATTTTGCCACTGCTTCTTTCAGTTTTGTTTCTGACCTTGTTCCCGTACAGACTATTTTTCCATTACTGAACAATAAGAAAGTAGCTCTTGTTCCGTCTAATTTGTAAACTAAACCAGGAAATTGCTCTGGCTCATATTCTGTATTTTCCAATTTCATAGCCAGAGAATTTAAATTCAGATCCATGTGTATCTCTCCAGAAGCAACCATATTCTGGACCTTTATTATTGGTTTAACTTTAATCCTTATCTTTATCTTAGCCAGATTTTTTATTATTTTATTTATTGATTCCTTAACTTTCTTCATTGATTTAGCACCTGTGCAGACAACTTTGCCTGATGAGAAAATTAAAGCTGAAGTTTTAGGATCTTTTATTCTCATCACTAAACCGGGAAACTGTTCGGGATTATATTCTGTGTTTGGTAAAGTCTCGGCGAGTTTTATTAACGGAATGTCATGCTCTAGACTTGTAGAAGCAACAATATTTTGAATTTTTATGTCATATCCCTTAACCATTATTTGCACCCTCCTATCAGATGAGATTATATTCTGATTTATATTTTAGAAAAGAGAAAGATATATAAAGGCTTTTGAATGACTATCAAAATGAATTATAAATATTTAATCCTTTTTTCTTTAACAACCATGTTGCTTACTAGTTGTTCTTCAAGTTCTAATGAAAATGATGTTAAAAAAAATTATTGAAGATTTTAGAGTTGCTTATAATAATGATGATATAACATCATTAAAAAGAATTTCGGAAATAGAAATTCCTCCCGATATTTTAGATTTTAAAGTAGAAATTGGGTATAAAAGTATTGATAAAATAAATTTTGATAAAATCCTTATAACTAAAGATAACCAAGCCATTGTTACTGCAACATTAAATGACGAAAATGCTTTATATAGAAAGACACAGTTTATATTATGGAAAAGAGATAGTCTATGGAGAATTACTAGAATAGATAAAAAGTTTTCTCTTGAAGATATACCTCTTGAAAAGAGAGCACTTATAATTTTAGAGTCTGAAAGGGCCATTGGTAGAGAATTTTCAGATTATGTCCCTGGACTAGGAAGAAGATCTAATTCTTAGTTTAGTAAATAATATGGTAGATAAAAAGAAATTGGCATTTGGTATTTCCGGGTTATCAGCTACATTTATTGTTATTGGATATGGTATTAAATTCCTCATTAATGGTGGTACATTTTTTGCTATGCTCACGTTTATAGGTGTTTTAGTAGGAGGTATACTAGCAGTTAAGGAAATAATCGAAGCCGGTAGAGATTATTGAGATATTAGGAGAATCAAATTTATTTATTTTACAGTATTAAATCCAATCTCAAATTCTTTATCTTTTATTGTAAACTTATCCATAAATTCAGCTGATTTTAATTCTTTAATTGTTTTAGCCCCAACAATTTTCTTTATTGTTTTTTCATCTAGTTTTTGTGCTGTTTTTATGCTTAACTCAATACAATCGTCTTTTTTCAGCCCTGCTTTTTTTCTTAAAGCCTGGATTCTTCGTATAACTTCACGGGTATAACCTTCTATTTCTAATTCTTCTGTTAATTGTGTATTGATGCTTATTTCGAGATCTTTTTTCTTATCTATAGATATGTTTATTGATTTAATGTTGGTCTGTTTTAGTATAAGGTCTTTCAACAATTTTACTGTATCAATTATCTTCTGGTCTTTTGTGGTGATTGTTACTTCTTTTAACGGCCATCTTACATTTATCTGCTTAGCATTTCTTTCTGCAAGTATCTGCTGAATTACTGCTTTAACATATTCCATTTTTTCTTCTATGTTTTTGTTTATTAATTTCCTGTTTACATTTGGCCATTGTTGCAAATGAATTGAGTCTTTATTATAAACTTCAATATTTATTTTTTCAGTTATAAATGGAAGAAATGGCGCTAAAAGAGTTATACCTTCAAAGTAAGAGTCATAAAGGACTTTCTGGACCTTTCCATTATCTAAATTTTCTCTGATAAACTGGACATATGTTTTGGATATATCATTTATCAGAAAATTCTTAATTGACTCAAAAGCTTTATGGTATTCGAGATTATCTAAGGAAGATGTAACATTCAGTTTTAGATTTTCTCTTCTTGATAATAACCAAAGACTTGCCCGGTCATTGCTGTCTGATTTTGCAGGTTTTTTACAATATCCTTTAATATAAGTTGCCAGATTTTCTATTGTTAAGAGATTGCTCCTTGCTTCTTTAGCAGGGCCATATCCAAAATTTAGATAATATTGTGGGTTTTGGCTGCAATACATCCACCTCATTATGTCTGAACCCATTTTTTCAACAGCATCATCAAACCAAATAGCATTGCCTTTGCTTTTATGCATTGTTTCCCCTTTTTCATCTCTAACTTCTTCATATGCAAGAATTCTTTTGTATGGTGCTACTCCTTCTAGAACAACAGACATGAATAACTGTGCGTAAAACCATAACCTTATTTGGGCCCTCATTTCAATCTCTAAATCTGCCGGAAACCATTTCTTCCAATATTTTTTGTCTTTAGAATATTTTAATGTTGAAAAGGGGACTATACCTGCATCCAACCAGCAATCTCCAACATCTTTTATTCTTCCTACATTTTGACCACATTTACATTTTATTTTTATTTTATCTATCCACGGCCTGTGAAGCTCTGGTAGATTATCAATGTCTTTTTTATTAAAAGATTTCTCCCTCAACTCTTTTAATGATCCTATAATTTCCAGATTGTTACATTTATCACATTCATAAAACATTAATGGCAGACCCCAATACCTCTTTCTTGATATATTCCAGTCTTCCATGTTATCGAGCCAGTCCTGCATTAGCTTGCCAGTATGTTCAGGATACCAGATAATCTTTGCTGCCTCTTTTTTCATAATTGGTCTTATTTCATTACAAGAAATAAACCATGATGTATCTAGCCTAAAAACAAGTTCATGCTTGCATCTCCAGCATATTGGATAACGATGCTTATAATCCTCAACAAAATATAATAAACCTCTTGCCTGCAAATCTTTTACAATGTCTTTCTTAACATTCCTGACATTTTTCCCCGAGAGCCACCCATATCCTTTATTGTAATTGCCAAGTTCATCTAAAGCTGTGTCTAGTATCTTCAAATTGAATTTTTTGCCCAGTTCATAGTCAATATCTCCGCATGTTGGGGCTATATGCACTATTCCTGTACCGTCTGTTTCACTAATGTCTTCAGAAGAAATAACCTTTGGTCTTACCTGTTTTTGTACTTCCAAGTCAGGATAAAATGGTTCATATTCCAATCCTACTATATCTTTGCCTTTTAATTTTTTAATAATTTTATGATCACCTTGAATTTTCCCTGCTGTTGCTTCTGATGTATAGATTGTTTCATTACCAGATTTTATCTGCACATAATTCACATTGGGATTAACTGCTGCTGCAACATTACTTGACAGGGTCCATTCAGTAGTTGTCCATATAAGAAGATATTCATTATTTCTGCCTTTTATCCTAGCCTTGACGTATATTGAAGGATGAACTAAATCTGCATAGCCCTCATCACTCATTTCATGCTTTGATGAGCTAGTACCACATCTTATACACCACGGCAATATCCTTTTTCCCTTATACAACCATTTTTTTTCATGGCATTTTTTTAAGAAAAACCAGATAGATTCGATATTATAATCATCCATTGTGTAATAACTGTTATCCCAATCCATCCATTGGCCAAGTTTTATTGATTGTTGTTCCTGTATCTTAGAAAAATTATTTACGCGTGCACGACAGGCTTTAGAAAAATTCTCTAATCCGTAATTTTCTATATCTTTTTTGGAATTAAAGCCCAATGCCTTTTCTGTCTCTACTTCTAGCCAAAGCCCTTGACAATCGAAACCATTTTGATAACGTTCATCATGGCCCTGCATTGCTTTATATCTTTGAAATAGGTCCTTTAATGTTCTACCCCATGCATGATGCACGCCCATTGGATTATTGGCTGTTATTGGTCCGTCTATAAATGAAAAGGATTTCTTTCCGGTATTTTTCTTTCTTAGTTTTTCAAATATCTTCTTAGTTTTCCAATAATTTAGTATCTCACTCTCTGTTGTTGACCCTTTATAGATTTCCATCTTTAGTTTATGGGCATATTCTTTGATTTATCAATTATTTTCTTTAAAATGTGCTTTCTAATCCTTATAGTGAATTGTTTATATTGTTTACTGTTCTGATAGTTGGGTTTAAGTTCTTTTCCAAATCACCCAACTTGATTGGTATGGATATTTCATATATAAAATATAAAAACCATGCAGATATTGCAATAAATGGATTTTTATTAGTGAATCCTGAAGCAGCATCCTATCTAGAAGAAATTAGAAGCCATATAGCACATTGCAATTCTAATGTAATGCCGATAACCCTAAATTTAGGTGGTGTAGAATTAATATCCCTGTAGGTCTTATGGCTATTGTTAAATCAAAAGAAATGATGAATGTTGGAAAAAATTGTTTGGTGCCCTATAATCTATCTGAATGTGTGTATAACCTAACTGTTATGGGTAAACTAGGTATTATTTTCGGTGATTACAAGACAAAAGAAGATGCCCTTAATGGTTTAGGTTTAGAATCTAAGTTATGTATAGAAAGTCTCTAAGAAAGATTTAAATAGTCTTAAATGCCAGTTTCAATGGCTATAATTAAGGAATTTCAGGTTTGGTAACAGATGGTTACTGAAGCTTTTTCTTAATCATTAGCGATAACATAGATATATGGAGAGTGAAAGATAAAATGTATAAACAAGGTGGATTTAGAAATTTTGCCCCTGTGAATGTTGGGGATGAATTAGATGTGACAATAGATGCCATTGGTGGCAAGGGTGATGGTATAGCAAAAATAAAAGGTTTTGTTATATTTGTGCCAAATGTGAAACAAGACGAACATGTTAAGATAAGAATAACAAAGGTCTTAAGAAAAGTTGGTTTTGGTGAAGTTATTGGCCAAGGCAGTCCTGGTGAAGATTCAGACCATAATGAAGGCAGAAAAAATCATGAAAAAATCATGGATGAAGATTCTGATATGGATGAAACTTCTGATGTAGATGATTCTATTGATGAAGTAGAGCAAACAGACACTGAAGATTTCGGCGACGAAGTCTGATTCTATTCATTGATTTTAATTCTTTTTTTATTTATTTTTATATAATAAGGTTAGATAACGGTCTCCTCTATCAGGAAATAAAGTAATGACGTTGTTGTATTTCTGTTTTAGCCTTAAAGCTGCCAGATAATTGGCTCCTGAGCTTATTCCTACAAAATAACCTTTATGCGCCAGTTCCTTTGTTGCATCAATAGCATCTGATGTCTTTATTGTTATTACATCATCTATTAAGGATCTATTTCTTTTTATTATACCGGGAATAAAACCATCACCAATGCCCTCTATTTCATGTTTGTGGCAAATTTTTGTATGTAGCTCATGGATTTTGTGATGCCTATAACCGTTGCCTGATAATAATTGACATTCATAGGGCTCCATAGCTATTATTTTAATATCTGGAAATCTTTTCTTCAATGCTTTTCCAATACCTATTAAGGAGCCACCTGTACCAACACCGGCTACAAATGCATTTATCTTCTTACCTTTAAGCTGTTTTAAGATTTCTCTTCCTAAGATTTTCTCATTTTCTTCTATATTCCATTCGTTCTCAAACTGCCCTGGTAGATAGGTGTTTAATCTTCTGGAGATTTCATGTGTTTTTTTAATAGCACAAGAAACACAATTCTCTTTTACCAGGACCAATTTTGCTCCTAGTGCCAGAATCATCTTAGTCCTTTCATTTGTCAGGCCTTTAGGCATAACAACAATCATCTTATATCCTTTAACAGAGGTTACTAATGAAAAGGCAATTCCTGTGTTTCCGGAAGTTGCCTCGACAATATACATTCCTTTTTTCAGCATGCCTGAGATCTCTGCTTTTTCTATGATATACTTAGCAATTCGATCTTTTATTGAACCTGATGGATTAAGATGTTCTAACTTTATGTAAATACTGTTTAGTTCAATCAAGGGTGTGTTTCCTATTGAATCGAGAATCGAAACCTTTTTTTTCATGTTTTCTTAAGGGATAGCTTTATTATTAAATGTTGTGCAAACCCTTATAAATATTTTTTACTGATAAATATCATGGACAAAAACCTTGAATTATGGATTGAAAAATACAGACCTTCTAATTTTGAAGATATTATTGGGCAGGAGGGCATTGTTAAAAGAGTTAAGGCAATGGTTGAGAACAAGAATATCCAGCATATGATATTTTCAGGACCATCTGGAATAGGCAAGAGCTCCCTGGCTTTAGTGACTGTCAAGCATTTGTTCAAGGAAAACTGGAAAGAGAATTTTCTGGAATTGAATGCCAGCGATGCTAGAGGTATTGATACTATAAGAAATGATGTAAAAAGCTTTGCCAGAACAATGTCAATTGGATCTAACATCCCTAGAATAATATTCCTAGATGAGGCTGATGCATTGACAAAAGATGCCCAAAATGCCTTGAGAAGGACTATGGAAACCTATGCCAATAGCACAAGATTTATTTTTAGTTGTAATTATTCTAGCCAAATTATAGATGCTATAACTAGCAGATGCGTTATTTTCAGATTCAAGCTATTGGAAAAAAAACATATAATAGAGGTCATAAATAAGATTGCAAAAAATGAAAATCTTAAAATAAATGAAAAATCCACTGATATTTTGTATGAACTATGCGAAGGTGATGTTAGAAGATTAGAGAATGTCCTACAAAGTTGCGCTGTTGTAAGCAAGAACATAACTGAAGACCTGATTCATGAAACAGCCAGCTTTGCTAAACCTAAAGATATAAAAGAAGTCTTAGAGTTAGCAGTAAGCGGGGATTTTATTGATGCTAGAAAAAAACTGCTGAATGCCATGCTGGAATATGGGTTAAGCGGATTGGATATAATAAAACAAGTTCAAAAAGAAATTTTAAGCTTAAATGTGGATGAAAAAACAAAGCTTAAAATGATTGAAAAATGTGGAGAGGCTGAATTCAGGTTGATTGAAGGAAGTGATGAATATGTACAATTAGAAGCTATGTTGGCATCATTCTGTTTGGTAAGCTCTAAGACCTGAATAATCTTATCTTTTATCATATAAAAGAAAAACCTTTGATTGTTAACTATTAGTCATATATCTTTCTGAAATCAGTAAACAACTGCTTAGAATATAACAATTATAAAAATCTGTAATATCAAACAGCGGGAAGATTTATTAATGTATAGTGATAATTTGCATTTTATACATGAAAGGACAATAATCCAAAGAAGAATCTTGTATTTAAGCAAGATTAAAAAATATTGGTGGAAAAATCAAAATGCTACTCACACAGAAATATCTTCCAAAAAATACAAAAGAAATAATAGGCCAGGATTATGCCTTAAGCAGATTGAAATCCTGTGTTGAAGAGAATATGCATTGTCTTTTATATGGAATTAATGGAGTTGGAAAAACCTCCAGTGTTTATGCCCTTGCAAATGAGTTTGGTTATGAGGTAGTGGAATTAAACGCGAGTAATTTCAGGAAGAAGGAGGATATTGATAGTGTATTTGGCAATGCAATAAAGCAGAAAAGTCTGTTCAAGAATAAAAAAATCATCCTTATTGATGAAATAGATGGTATGACTGGAGATGACAGAGGAGGCATACAATCTATAAGTGATCTTATTTCTATAAGAAATTTTCCTGTTGTTCTAACTGGAAATGACATCTCTGGCCCTAAATTCAAGGCTATCAAGAAGAGTTGTAAAATGATTGAATTTAAAAGACTTGAACAAGGATCTGTATTTAAAATTTTAGAGCGTATCTGTAATGAGGAAAAACTAACATATAATCAAGACATTTTAAGGAAAATTGCATATTTTAACAATGGTGATGCAAGAGCTGCTATAAATGATCTACAATCTTTGATAGGAAACAAAGAAGTCCTAGACTTAGAGATGCATGACAGGGAAAAAAAGCAAGATATAAGCAATGTTTTAAGGATAATATTCAAGACCAAAGATGAACGGATATTGTACAACATTCTTAACAATGTTGATATGGATTTTGATGATCTATTCCTATGGCTAGACGAGAATATACCTTATGAATATGCTCGGGATGATTGTGAAAAGGCATACTACTATCTGGCTTTAGCTGATATCTTTAGGAAAAGAATAAGAAGTAAACAGCATTACAGGTTCTTAACTTATATCAATATGTTCCTGAGTTCTGGTATAGCCAATAGTAAAAATGAAAAAAACAAGAATATTGTAAATTATAAAAGAAATGAAAGAATTTTGAATATCTGGATTTCCAACAGAAGAAATAACCAAAAGATTATGCTTGTAAACAATTTTGCCAATAATCTACATATGTCTAAAAAGAAAATGTTAAAAGAGCTAAATTTTATGAGGTTTATCATTTAGTTTTTTGTATACTAAATATTTATAAATAACCAATTTTTTATTAGAGTGATTTAAAATGAAAAAAGGAAATTTTTTATTTACAAGTGAATCTGTTACCGAAGCACATCCAGACAAATTATCTGATAAAATTTCTGATGCTATATTGGATGAATTTATTAAACAAGATCCAAACTCTAGAGTTGCCGTTGAGACTTTTACAACTACAGGATTAATTGTTATAGCTGGAGAAGTAACATCTAAAGGAAAGGTTGATGCTCAAAAAATTGCCAGAGATGTAATAAAAGATGTTGGCTATACAAAGCCCGAATATGGTTTTTGTTATAGTGATGTTGGTGTTATGACTAGCATACATGAACAAAGCCCGGATATTGCTCAAGGTGTTAACTCTGGAGAAAATAAAGAACAAGGAGCAGGCGATCAAGGGAGTATGGTGGGTTATGCGTGTAATGAAACAGAGGAGTTAATGCCGTTACCAATATCTTTAGCACATAAATTAACTATGAGATTAGCTGAGGTAAGAAAAGAGAAAATATTATCTTATTTAAGGCCTGATGGCAAGAGCCAAGTTACTGTTGAGTATAAAGATGGAAAACCCTTGAGAGTTGATACTGTTGTTATTGCTGCGCAACATGATCCTGATGTTAGTAATGAAAAAATAAAGAGAGATATTATTGAACGTGTAATAAAACCTGTTTGTAGCAAGTATCTTGATAATAAAACTGTCTACCATATAAATGCTACTGGAAGATTCGTTATTGGTGGACCACCGGGGGATACTGGATTAACAGGAAGAAAAATAATTGTGGATACATATGGGGGATATTGCAGCCATGGTGGAGGTGCTTTCTCCGGCAAAGACAGCAGTAAAGTAGATAGATCAGGTGCTTATATGTGCAGGTATATCGCAAAAAATATTGTTGCTGCGAAATTGGCTGATAAATGTGAGATACAAGTTGCTTATGCTATTGGTGTTGCAAAACCAGTTTCAATATTTGTAAATACTTTTGGTACTGGAAAGATTTCTGATGACAAAATAACTGAATTAATAGAGAAAAATTTTTCATTAAAACCTGGTGATATTATTAAACATTTAAATTTAAAGAGGCCTATTTACAGAAAGACAGCTGCTTATGGTCATTTTGGTAGAATGGAAAATGAATTTACATGGGAAAAAACAGATAAAGCAGATTTACTGAAAAAAGAATCTGGATTATGATTTTAAAAAAATTTCGTGGCGGATATGACCGAAATTTCTGTTATCTGGTTGCAAATCCTGAGAAAGAAGCAATTATAATAGACCCTTTTGATTCAAAAGAAATTTTTGATTTTTTGGAGAAAAATGACCTAAATCTGCTGTACATAATAAACACGCATTCTCATTTTGACCATGTCCAGGGAAACAAAATGCTTGTTGAGAGGACTAAGGCGAAAATTATAATGAATGAATATAGTCCTTTAAACTGTGATGTGAAAGCCAAAGATTCTGAAATTTTAAACCTTAAAAGAATAAAAGTCAAGTTTATTTATACTCCCGGACATATCAAAGACGGAATGTGCATCCTCATCAATGACAAGATACTTTTTACAGGAGATTTGTTGTTTGTCGGAAAGATTGGTGGAACAGGGGGGAGATTTAAAGGCAGTGATCCTGAAGAACAATGGAAAAGCCTACAGAAAATTATGCTTCTGGATGACAAAATAAAGGTTTATCCCGGGCATAATTATGGGAACAAAGAAAGTTCTACTATTGGTAATGAAAGAAAAACAAATCCCTTCTTATTATGCAGAGCTTATGAAGAATTTGTAAATTTAAAAGAAAATTGGTATATTTATAAGAAAAAATATAAAATAAAATAATTTGCTTTATTTCACCTCGTTGCCAATTCACCTTACACCAAATCCTTTGAGATTTGGAATAAGACTTCCCGGCAAATAGGTTAAACACCTTTTTATTATGCTCATCTTTACATCTTTTCCAATCTTCTGATACGTTCATTAACATCCGGATGTGAAGAAAACAAACTATTTATTTTCCCACCAATTTTCCTTAAGGGATTCTCAATAAAAAGCGCGGCTGTTGCTTTATTTGCAGCTTCTACTAAAGGCTCTTTATCATCTCTAATTTTCTTTAAAGCATTTGCTAAACCCATCGGATTTCTTGTTAATAGGGTTCCATTTGCATCTGCTAAGAATTCTCTTTTTCTTGATATTGCAAATTTTAATAATTGAGCTATTAATGGAGATAAAATAGCTAGAACCAGCCCCAATAATATAATGACAACAAATATCCCCCCTTTTCCCTCTCTATCCCCCCCTCTTGAAAATAAAAAAGTTCTGAGAATAAAATCGCTTAATAATGTTATAACACCCACTAATAATACAGCCAACATCATAAATCTTACATCGTAATTTTTAATGTGTGACATTTCATGGCCTATAACACCTTCTAGTTCTTCTCTATTTAATCTTTTTATGGCCCCTGTTGTAACTGTTACTGCTGCATGTTTTGGTGATCTTCCGGAGGCAAACGCATTAATTGCTGAATCTTCTATTGTATAGATTTTAGGTGTTGGAATTCCCGCTGCTATTGATAATCCCTCGACTGTATTAACCAGATGAGGATAATCTTTTTTATTTACTTCCTTGGCATGTGACATTGAAAGGATTAATTTGTCTCCGGCAAAATAGGATATTAATATGAAAATAATCGAGATTAGAAAAGCCATGATAGGGCCGAGAATAACGTTCCCTATGTAAAAACCAATTAAATATCCGAGTATTATTATAACTATTATGAATATAGATATTAGTAATATGGATTTTCTTTTATTTGAAGAAATCTCATCATATATCATTTTTTATATTTTTTAAATACAAAAAGATTAAAACTCAACTTTTACAGGCTTTTTTTCTGCCTCTGATTCTGTTTTGAAAAATTCTTTTGCTATGAATTTAAACATATTCGCTATTATGCTTACCGGGAAATGCTGTATTTTTGCATTGTATTCCATGACATTATCATTGTAAAATTGCCTTGAATAAGCGATCTTGCTTTCTGTTCCAGCCAGTTCTTCCTGCAATGCTTTGAAATTTTCACTTGCTTTTAAGTTTGGATAATTTTCTGCTACTGCAAATATTGTCTTTAATGCATTTGAGATGGCATCAGAAGCTTTTGATTTTTCTGACATTGTTCCACTTATCAAAGAGGTTCTCATTTTTGTTACTGTTTCAAGGGTTGTTTTTTCATGCTTTACATAGCCTTTTACTGTGCTTATTAAATTTGGGATTAAATCATATCTTCTTTTTAATTGAACATCTATTTGGGACCATGCATTTTCTATTCTTGTTCTTAATGTTATTAGCCTGTTATATGTGAAAATCAGATAGAGAACTATAATTACAAGAATTGCTATTATTACCCAGACTATCACAGATGGCATAATTTTGTTAAGTTTTGTTCGTTTAAAAACCTTTCTTATCTCTAAATATAGTTACATTAAAAGGGAAATCTTTAATATAATAACAATCTTAAAGATATTATGGAAGGAGGAAAAGTTTATGATACCGTTATCGTGGGCGGAGGGCCTGCAGGACTTTTAATTTCAAGTGAGTTATCTAAGAAGTTTAAAGTGTTGGTAATTGATAAAATGAAGATAGGAGAAACAACAAAAAATTGGACTACTGAAGAAAGCATAATTAAAAAAGCTGGATTTGAGAGATTTATATCTGCTAAGTTCGGGAAGTGCTATCTAAAATCTTTTAAAGATAATAAATTTATTATATATGATAAAGCGGCCAGTATAGATGAAAAGAAACTTTTGTTATATCTCAAAAATAAGATTAATTCAAATGGAAGTGATTTAAAAAGTTACTGTGAATTCTTATCTTTAAGGCATAAAGATAATTATTTGAGGATAAAAACTTCCAAAGGAGATTTTTTTTCTAAACTTCTAATAGATTGCTCTGGTGTTAATTCAAAACTTATTGAAAAGTATAATATCTTTGAAAAGTTTCATTATTGTGTAATTTATGGTGAAATCTATAAAAAAATTAGCTTAAAAGAAGAAGATTTTTGCCTTGGAGAGACTATGATAAAGAGCTATCCAATAAATTTCTTTGAAATATTTCCAGTAAGAAATCGTGAATATGTATTTTATACATTTCGGTATATTAATAATAGAATAAATCCTTTTAAATTAAAAAATATTCATAAAAGACATGTTAAAATATGGGATAAAAAAAGAATTTTAAAGGAAAAAAATTTAAGAAAAGTAGTTTATGGTTTAGTGCCTTTAGGTATAATTAAGGGGAATGCTGCTGACAATATTTTCTTTTTTGGTGATACCTCTTTAATTGGAACTCCAACGATCACATCTGGTTTTACTAATATAATTCAACATTATAAAAAATATGCAAAACATATCACAAAATGTATTCGATCTAATTTATTAGATGAAAAGAGCCTTAACTATCCTTACACGGAGTTGGAAAAGATGAACAGAGATTTATTGTTAATAATAAGTATCTTGTTCCTGAAATCAAAACCTAAAGAGATGGATATTATTACAGATGCGTTCGGAAAATTACCAAATCATGTTATAAAAAATCTTATATTTCTTAGAATTACACCAAAACAAATATACATTTTTATTCATGTTTTAGTTAA